>NZ_JBFTSN010000349.1:0-6740 GCF_056400045.1 Paenibacillus sp. 01L418 | reverse complement strand
AGATAGCCGCTGAACCATTGCAAGGTGCAGAAAACAAGGGGAACAAGTCCAAAGGATTTGTTCCCCTTGTTGTTAAGAGGACGAAGACAGAGCTGCCGTATCGTTGTTGGATGACTGAAACCATTTGTGGTAATCTATAATAGATTTGCAGTAGAGTTGCCGTATGATATGATCGCAATGAAGCCTACTTTACAGGATGATAGTATGATAGGAGACAGGTGGAACTATGAACGTAAACAATGAGACAACTGACTTGGAAGTAAATAGCGAGGAAACAGAGATGTCCAAGGAGGAATGGGCGGAGCTTATAAAAGCTGTTTACGATAATGGCCTTGCAGCTTTAAGAATACAGTATAACGATGTTGAGGCACAGGTTTCGAATTTCCATGATTATGGCCCAGTTTTTATATTTCATGTGAAGGATGAATCGGGTAGTAGATATTCCTGCGGTTTTTTTCTGCATGAGTTGCTTAACAGGTTCCAATCGGACAATGATCCTGCAGTATGGATGTCTTCATTTTTCGTTGAACTTATGGAGACGAAGGGTGGCAAGCCCCTCCCAAAACCAGCAACGAATGAAGCTGAGGCTAAAGAGATAATTGACAATATACTCGTTCCGGAATGTATAAAAGCAGTAACGGAAGAGTTTGCTGCGGAGCAGGTGCATGCAGGTCTTGCTTGGAAGGAAGACCACGGTCCAGTCTTTGAAGCTGGATTTCCGGCACTCACAGGCGGAAATAACGTATGTGCGATTTCTTTGCATTTCTTGTTGATTCATTTGCAGTTGAACCGGGATCCAGGAGATCTGTTGATTCAAGAAATGTACAACATTCGAAAAGAGCATGGCATAGGCTAACATTTACAAATCAAAATGTATTTAGCGCAACCCGATATGGGTTGCGTTTTTTTATTCGTACACAGCGAGCAACTTCAAATTTTAATAGTCGATATTTGCTTTTTTGCGCATGCTAAGTATATCCAACTGTTATGCATCCGACTTGTTTCAATACTGTAAACTTTTGTGGGCTTAGTTGTTTGTGAAAACGAGGCTGTGATACGATCAAGGGTGAATGGAGATGAACGAATGGAGCTTACCAAAATATTGATCATAGAAGATGAAGAAGCGATAGCTGATTTGCTTGCATATGGCTTGCAGAAAGAGGGATTTCAAACCAAGCTTGCGCATAACGGCAAGGATGGCTTAAGAGAAATCGAAGCGTTCAAGCCTGATCTGCTGCTGCTTGATTGGATGCTTCCCGATCAAAGCGGACTTGATATTTGCAAGCAAATTATGGGGAAATACATGCTTCCGATCATCATGATTACGGCTAGGTCTGATATTTCCGACAAAGTTATCGGAATGGAGCTTGGCGCCGACGACTATATTACGAAACCATTTGATATGCGTGAAGTAATCGTCCGCATTCGTACATTACTGCGCAGAATCAATCCTATAACGGCAGTGAACGAAGAAGCAGCGCCAGCAATCATCAAGTTCAAAACGATAGAAATTAATGTACCCGAAAGAATGGTCAAAAAAGACAATGAGCTCATTGAGCTGACACCAAAAGAATTTGACCTATTGATGACTTTGACGAGCTCTAGAGGACGCGTATTTACTCGTTCAAATTTGCTTGATTTAGTATGGGGCTATAATTATTTTGGTGATACTCGAACCGTGGATATTCATATTCAGCGTTTGCGCAAAAAGCTTGATGCCAATGACATCATTACTACGGTATTTCGTGTCGGGTACAAATTCGAGAAGAATGTGGAATGAATATGGTACAGTCTATCAAGGTTAAGTTTTTAATCGGATTGTTAGTTATTTTTGTCACCTCGCTATTGCTGCTGCATCATTTTGTCATGCAAATTATTGAATCCAGCAACGAAACTATCATTACACAGGATTTGAATACGATGAAGAAAAACAGCAATGTTTATGTAAAACAGACGTTTATGATCAATCATTATAGTCATGATGAAATTTATTTCGAGCAGATGTCTAAAGAGTTGGTTGTTGATTTGAAAAATATTACGTCTAGCCAAGTGGCTGTTTATTCATTAAAGGGCAAGCAGCTTGCTGCATCGGACAGTGCTCCCTTCATGAGTCCACTTGGAGACGATTTCAAGCATGCTCTCAAGGGAGAAACCGCTTATACCATCTCCCATCAAGAAAAAATATCTACGATCTATTTTTCATATCCGGTTGTCATTGACGGTGAAAAAATAGGTATTTTACGATTTTCCAAAGACGTATCGATGCTTTATGAGAACAGCAGGCAAATATTAGATGTCATTTTGTATGTCACGATCGCTATCTTTGCTATGGGCTTGCTGCTTTGTTATGCATTGTTCTGGAACATTACACTGCCCATCGTCAAGATGACCAAAGTTTCAACGGAAGTGATAAACGGCAATCTTAATGTCCATATCTCTTTAAACCGAAAGGACGAGCTGGGCAAGCTTGCTCATAACTTCAATCAAATGATTGAGAAAATTAGACTTCAAATTGGCAAAATAGAAAAGGACCGTGACCGCCTTAAAGAGTTAAACCAGCATCGCAAGCAATTTTACGACAATGTTACCCATGAGCTGAAAACACCTCTAACTTCTATCATGGGCTACGCGCAGATGATCAAAGACAATGGGCAAAATGATGAGGTTTTTTTCGAGAAAGGTATTGTGCATATAGCGGATGAAAGTGCTCGTCTTCACGAAATGGTTTTGCAGCTATTGGAGTTGTCTAAGGAAACAGATTCTAAAGCATCCTATGAAATGGTTGATGCAGGGTTTATTTTGCTAAGCGTTTGTGAAGGTATGGCGTTCAAAGCCCAAAAGTATAACAAAAATATTGTTTGCGAATTAGAAGATCATCTCATCATTGAGGGCAGTCCAACTAAATTAAGACAGCTGTTTATCAACTTGATTGATAATGCGATTAAATACAGCGATGCTTCCTCTGAAATTATAGTGAAGGCAGGTCTGATCTCCGAGGTCATACAATTCACTTTTATAAATCAGGGAGATGTCATTGCACCAAAACATTTAGCCCGTATTTATGAACCCTTTTATAGAGAAAATGGTCGTCTTGTGAAAGAAGTCGGGAGCCGCGGATTGGGGCTTAGCATTTGCAAAGCCATTGTTGAAGAACATCAAGGAACCATTCAAATCCAAAGCGAGGATAGAGAAACAAGCGTAATTGTTCACATCCCGCAATTTGATAACAAGCAGGTGACCTCGTGATTAGAAAATCAGTATTTGCTCTGCTTATCCTCGTTATTTTGTCGGGCTGCGCATCTACGAAATTTAATTCAAGAACCGTCGTTATACCAGATACAGAAGCGGCACCAGAATTGGCCCATTCGAACGGTGATTTTGAAGTAAGCAAAATCTATCGCATGTTTGAGGAAGAGGAGAGTGAAATCCAAATTCTCGGATGGTCAGACAATGAGCAGATTCTAGGCATGCTCAAAAATATAGATTTTACTCAAACCTTGCAGCGCTTTGATTATAAGAATCAGACGATGAAAGAGGTTATGAATTTCAATCAATATTCAGAAGCAAGCATGGTGTCCCCAGATGGGCTTAAAATCGCAGTTTACGGTTGGGATAATAACAAAAACAGAACCCTGAAGATCTACAGCCAGATTGATGGCAAGGCGATTACTGTCGAGGATATGCAGGACTCTTTGTCGGCTACGATGATCTGGTCTAACAACAGCCGGTATCTCTCTTTTTTCATATGGGATGATCAGAAAGTAGAAAAGCTTGCCGTTTACGACGTTACGACTAAAAAGATGAAGAAATATGATGTTCCGTATGAAAGTGAGAAAAGCTGGTCGAGATATGCGAAAATTTCTGATAATGGAGAAACGGTATTGATCATCAGACAAATGTATGATGGACAATCGATCTTGTTCGGTAAAATAGACGGCACTGGAATTTCCAGTTTGTATAATCATCTATTGAATCGTGATGGGACGGTAGACTTTCTCAATAATGATCAAATTTTGTTTGTCAGCGAGAACAATTTGCTGTTTGCATATGATCGCCGCAATAAAGCTACCACGATTTTAGGTGAGCAAGTGGGTAATTTCCGTTTAACAAGGGATCGCAAATATATTGCATACTCGAAAGATTCGCTGAATATCTATATTGCCAAATTGCAAGGAAACAATCTTTTGAATGAACAGGAGGTGTTCAAAGGAATAAATCCGGGTCAAATGGAGTGGAGTCCATCGGGCAACAAGCTCTATTTGAGCGGCTGGAAGTCATTTGACGCTCAAGTAAAAAGCCAATTGTCCGTACAATTATCGATGAATTACATCATTGAGTTTAAATAAAACATGTTTCCAAACAGCTATCACTGCTTCCATCGGTGATGGCTGTTTTTTTGTGTTTCATAAGCCGACGCATTTCAACATTTTTAGATACAACTTGTTTACAAATTGGAGAAGTGCTCGAAATGAGGATTATGTATAAATAAAGAAGCTGCTAAACATCTATTACTTAGGAGGACAACATGTACTCGTATACGAAAAAACGAAAATCGCGAATAGTCAGGCTAATTGTGCTTTTATTCACTCTAGTTTTAATTAGTGTAACTTTAATAGGCTTTGCCGCAAACAAAGAAGAAAAGTCGCAAGCTCTGTCAGCCAATCCGCCAATTGTTCCAACGAAGCAGCAATCCTTGGATGGAAAACCAGATAGGATATACAAAGTTGTCATTGATGCAGGGCATGGCGGCAAAGATCCTGGGGCGGAAGGAGCTAGCGGAAAAAGGGAAAAACATTTTACACTATCGTTATCTCAGAAAGTGTACGAACTGTTAAAGCAAGAGAACATGTTTGAGCCGCATCTAACCCGGAATGATGATACGTTTATTGATCTGGACGTACGTCCTGATATAGCAAATCAAATGGAAGCAGATGTTCTTCTATCCATTCATGCGAACACCTATAAGGACGAGAATGTTGGTGGAATTGAAACGTTTTATCGTTTTGATGAAAATATTGAATTAGCTCAGACTATGCATAATCAAGTTGTAAAGGCAATGGGCTTTCGGGATCGCGGAATACGGAATGAAGAGTTAAAGGTTCTTTCACTAAGCAAGGTGCCGGCGATTTTGCTCGAAGTAGGTTATTTGACAAACCCCGTTGAAGAAGCCGTTTTACTTGGAGAAGATGGACAAGATCGTGCTGCGAAAGCTATTGTTGAAGGTTTGAAGCAATATTTTAAAAACAATTCAGAAGATGCAATCATACAATCCTAATTCGAATGTAATCCGTTTAAAGGAAATGAAACAATAAGCCACGTCCTCTGGACGTGGCTTATTGTTTTTCTGTCATTTGTTTTCGGTATGCGCCAGGTGAGATGCCGTAATACCRCTGGAACACGCGATGGAAGTAAGTATAGCTGCCGAATCCGGTTTCTTCGGCAATACGTTCGAGCGTAAGCGGACTTTTGCCCATTAGTTCCAGCGCCATCGCCAGACGCACCTTCTGGGCATATTGCATAATGGACATGCCGAATTCAGCTTTGAACAGCTGAACCGAGCGGGATACGCTAAGTCCCGTATGTTTCGCAGCATCGGATAAAGTGAACGGAATCGCTGCATGCTCCTCGATATAAAGCTTTATTTTATAAGCGAGCAGCTTGGGACCGGAGTTGTATGAGGTTGCTTCATCTATGGCTCTATMGAGCAAATAGCAAAGTGATTGCATCAGCGTACACAATAGTTCAGGATTACCGCCGTCATGCCGTCTGCTTTCTAGTATTAATTGCTGCCATAAAGCTGCTATTCTCCCGTTCTCACCTATTTTTGTTTTTTGGGGTCTTCGCTGAAGCTTCCACCATTCATCAAGCCAAGAACCGCTGCAGATCACATAATAGTCTCCGCTTGGCCCAAGCTCGCCAATTCTCAGATCATAAACTTCACCAGGGGCAAACAGAAGAAGGTCGCCAGGCTCGATGATATCGACCTGCCCTGCAATCAATGCTTGGCATAAGCCTTCAGTCTGCAATCGAATGATATAGGTTTCGAGGCCGGATTTAAAGGTATGTCTAAAAGGCGTATTATGGTACATAAAGGCACAATAATCGAGCTTTATTCCAGTTTCCTTCATTACTGTTTCTCCTCTTCCATAAGCAGATCGTTGATGTTTATCATTAGTTTGTTTCTACAAATGCCTGTCTATTTCCTTCATAATGGACAGTATATACATGAAGGAGTTGTTATCGATGGCAGGAAACAAGAAGTTGTTCTCGTCGGAAATAAAGGAGAAAGTATTGTCCTTGATTTCCCAAATGACATTAGAAGAAAAAATTGGCCAAATGTCGCAATTTGACTGGGGCTTTCATGCGATAAATCCGGATGCCGGCGGTGAGATCAATCTAATTATGAAGGATCTCATCGATAAAGGAATGTTAGGCTCTTTGTTTAATTTATCGGGCGTTGAACAAGCGAATACACTGCAAAAACAAACCATTGAAAAGTCACGCCTTGGCATACCGATGATCGTTGGGAGAGACGTTATTCACGGCTATCGTTCAGTATTCCCTATTCCACTCGCTCAATCGGCAAGCTGGAACCCAGATCTGATTAGAAGAACAGCAGCAGCAGCGTCTAAGGAAGCAGCTTCCGACGGTATTTCGTGGGTGTTTGCGCCGATGATCGATATTACGAGAGATCCTAGATGGGGAAGAATTGCCGAAACGATGGGAGAAGACCCTTATGT
>NZ_JBFTSN010000348.1:0-6759 GCF_056400045.1 Paenibacillus sp. 01L418 | reverse complement strand
GGCCAAGACGTATCAAGCGTACTTGGAGGAGAAATCGATTCTTGTGAGAGATGAAGGGAAAGCAGACACTGCCATTCCTCTGCAAATGGATGTTCTTGGTGCTGAAACCGAAAATGGCATGTTCGCCAAGCGCCTCATTCCGATGACGACTGTATCGCAGCTGGAAGAGATGCTCGGAGATATGAAGAAAAATGGCATCGGAAATGTGAATGTAGTTTATAAGGGCTGGAATGAAGGCGGGTATTCAGGAACGAATCCATCGCCCGTGAAATATGAGTCAGCGCTTGGCTCGAAGAAGGATTTCGAGCGACTCGCAGCATCGCTTCGGGAAAGCGGAAATCCGCTTCATTTGTACAGCGACTTTACGACAGGCAATGAAGCATCCAAACGATTCTCTGCGCAGACGGATGCCGCCAAAAAAATCGATAAGTCAATATTGACGATACCAACCTATGAGGAAGTATACGGGACCATCTATTACTTATCTGCCGAAGCAACGAGCATGCTGGTTAAACAAAATACAAAGCAATATATGAGCCAGAACGTAAGCGGAATTGCTGTAGATAAGACGGGCTCTGTGTTATTCTCCGAGATGGCGGGCAAAAGCCGTTCAAGCCGCAGCCAAACAGCAGAATCATATAAAGCTGCTATGCAAGGCTTGTCGGATGCCATTCCATCCTTCCTCATGTATGCGCCAAATGATTATATGCTTCCTTATGCCGATCAAGTGCTAGACGTGCCGATGGAGTCATCGCAATATATTTATATCAGTGAAACGGTGCCATTTGTACAAATGGTGCTGAAGGGCTATAAGGATTATTTTGCCCCTTATAGCAACTTCTTCGCTAATCCGCAGGCAAGCCTGCTGCGCATGATCGAGACAGGTTCTTATCCATCCTATTATTTGACGCATGAGACATCGTATAAACTGAAGCATACTAATTCGAATGATGTTTACACGTCTGCATATAAGGATTGGCGTGATTCGATGACGGAGACTTATCGCATTTTAGATGAAGCGCTGAAGCCGACAATAGGTGCGAAGATGCAGAACCATGAGCGTCTAAGCGATGGCATTGTTAAGGTTTCTTATGACAACGGAGTCGAAGTGCTCGTGAATTACACGAATCGCGACTATCTATGGGAAGGCGTTAGCGTTCCGCCAAAAGGCTTTCAAGTAATCGAGGTGAACCGCTGATGGCCAAAATCATAATGACCAACAAACGTAGAAAGGCGATTATCGGTCTGGCGTTTGTGTCGCCATGGATCGTAGGATTTTTTGTTTTCACTTTATATCCGATGCTATACTCCTTATTTCTTAGCTTCCATCAAGTGAAAATTACACCTGTCGGCGTGAAAACAAAGTATATCGGCTTTGAAAATTTCAATTATGCATTTTTCTCCGATCCCGTGTTTGTAGAGAAAATATTGAATTATGTTATGGAAATGATGCTGAACGTACCGATCATTATCGTTTTTTCATTGATCATTGCGCTATTAATCAATCAGAAGATCAAATTTCGAGGCATGTTTCGGACGATATTTTTCCTGCCAGTCATTATAACGAGCGGGCCGGTCATTAACGAGCTGCTTAGCCAGGGTGCGTCCTCCATTCCGAATATAGAGCAATACGGCATGTTCACGATGATTGAGAACAGCTTGAGCCCGATTATTGCGGAGCCTATTCTGTATTTGTTTAAGCAAATCATTATGGTTCTCTGGTTCTCCGGCGTTCAGATTCTTATTTTCCTAGCAGGGCTGCAAAAGGTAGACCGATCCATGTATGAAGCAGCTCGCATCGATGGCGCGTCGGCATGGGAGTCCTTCTGGAAAGTGACGCTGCCAGTGCTTATGCCGCTCGTGATCGTAAATGTAATCTATACGATCGTTTACGTATCGACGTTCGCGCTTAATGAAATTATTATTCTTATCAAAAACAATATGTTCAGCACCATTACCGGATTCGGTTACGCAACCGCGATCGCATGGATTTATTTCATCATTATCATGATCGTGCTTGCGATTTGGACTGGACTGCTCAGAATGAAGAAACGATAAGGAGGAGAGCTGCATGTGGAAAAGACAGACGTTAGTCGCTGCGAGCAAAGTCCGTAAGCTGTTGTTCGGAATGGGAGAAAACGACGRATTTGTGTTCAAGGCTGTAGTATATCTCCTTCTGATCGCGATCGGCTTTGTCTATTTGTATCCGATGTTATTTATGCTGGTGAACAGCTTCATGAGCTTGGATGATTTGGTCAACTCCATGATCAAGTGGATTCCGTCAACGCTGTATGTCGAGAACTATTCGAAGGCGCTGAACGTGCTCGAGTATGAAAAAACGCTTTTGCAAACGATTGGGGTGGCAGGCCTTCCAGCCTTGCTGCAAACGATATCGGCGGGCGTTATCGGTTATGGCTTTGCTCGATTCGAGTTTCCTTTTAAAAAGATATTGTTCGTGCTTATGCTCGTAACCTTTGTTATCCCGCCGCAAATTACGATGATGCCAACATACCTTTTATTTAAGCAATATGGGCTGCTCGGCTCGCTGGAGACGTTTATATATCCGGCCATTCTCGGGCAAGGACTAAAAAGCGCATTGTTTATTCTCATTTTTTATCAGTTTTTTAGAAGCATACCGGATGTGCTGGAGGAGGCTGCGGAAATTGATGGAGCGGGCAGCTTGAAAATCTTTTACCGCGTTGCCGTTCCTATGGCTCTTCCTGCAATCATTATCGTCTTTCTATTCTCGTTTGTATGGTACTGGAATGAAACGTATTTAGCGGGTCTTTATTTCGGAAACGAGCTGACCATATTGCCGCTGGAGCTGCAAAAATTTACAGACAGCTACAATAAGGTGTACCCGCCGGGCACTCCTGGCAGTCAGTTGAATGAAGCGATTAAGCTGGCTGGAACGCTGCTGACGATTGCACCGCTGCTCATTCTCTACTTTGTGCTTCAGCGCTGGTTTGTAGAAGGCGTTGATCGGGCTGGTATTACCGGTGAGTAAGAGGAGGAGCTTGGGTGAAGAGACTTTTCAAGATTTCGAGTGTTTTTATAGCAATTATCTTATTAATAATGGGGTACAGCATGGAAAATAAAAAAGAAGCTCCGCAGCAGAAAAATGGGTGGAAGCTCGTATGGAACGATGAGTTTGATGGCAAAGAAATCGATCAGACCAAATGGAAGCATGTAACCGGAGGATCAGGCTTCGGGAATAATGAAGATCAGTTTTATACAGAGGATGCGGCCAACTCTTATATTGAAGATGGCAAGCTAGTCATCAAAGCGTTGAAGAAGGAGCATGGGGGCAAGCCGTATACGTCCGCGAAATTAATTACGGAGGGCCATGCAGATTGGACGTACGGTCGGTTCGAGATCCGGGCTAAGATGCCGCTTGGCAAAGGAATGTGGCCTGCCATATGGATGATGCCGACGGACATGGAGAAATACGGCGGCTGGCCAAGCAGCGGCGAGATTGACATTATGGAGTATCTTGGACACGAGCCTGAGCAGGTGCATGGTACTTTGCATATGGGTAATCCTCACATTTATAGAGGCGGGAAAGTAAGTCTGGAAGATGGAACGTTCGCAGAAGCGTTTCATGACTTTGCTCTGGAATGGACGCCAAGCGGGATGAAGTGGTACGTCGACGATAAGGAGTTTTATCAGACGACGACATGGTTTACGCGCAAGGATGAGGCTGCGGATAATGAGCCATTCCCTGCACCTTTCGATCGTGCGTTTTTCTTGCAGCTGAATTTGGCCGTTGGCGGCAATTGGCCGGGTTATCCAGATGAGACGACGGTTTTCCCGCAAACATTCGAGCTGGAGTACGTTCGGGTGTATCAGCCGGCAGACGGAAATTATGAGACGGCAAACGATACGGCGAAATAGGAATGATAGATGTGAATTGGAGGAGAAACCGATGGATCTTCGTTTGGTACAGCAAGAAAAGATGAACATGATTCAAACGACGATGGAGCTGCGCGAGGTAAGCGGAGTGGCAGTCCCGTTTCAAAATGGCATTCCTGTACCGTCATTTGATGCACAGCAGCGTTTGAAGCTTGACTTGAAGGGTTTGTGGAAGAAGGAAAGATTTGCTGCGGATCATGATTTCTCATTGTCTGAGCGCAATGATCGGTGGTTCGAGCACGCCCTCCTTGAAGCTGGCGGCCGTACTGAAGTCGACTTTGATGATTCTGCTTGGGCGCAGCGTCAGCTGCCCTTTCCGGAAAATGAAATTCGCGGGAAAGAGGAAGCCCATTCCAGTGAAACGTATCAAGACGGCGTATGGTATCGTCGGACGTTCTGTCTCGATGCAGCATGGGCAAATAAAGCAGTCACACTACATGCGCTCGCGATCAGCTATGTAGCTGACGTTTGGGTCAATGGGCAGTGGGTTGGCTATCATGAAGGAGGCTTTACCCCTTTTGCACTTGATTTGACGCCTTTTGTGAAGATTGGTGAAGCGAACACAATTGCGCTTCGAATCGATAATCCGCCTTGGGGAAGCCGAGTGGATATCATACCGGCGACACCAGGAACTGATTTTTTTAACTACACCGGTGTGATCCATGACCTATACATTAGCGGAACTACCAAATGCCATATACCAAGAGTAAACATCGTACCGCTCGATATTGAGGGGCGTGTGAAGTTTAGTGTCGTTCTGGAAAACCGTGGAGCTGATGCTGTAGAGGTGAGCGTTAGCGGGCAAATTTTTGATGCGGATCATGAAGCCGATGCATTCTTAAACTCTCCTCTCGCAGCGGATATTAAAGGCAAGCAAACAAGATGGACGGGCGATTTAAATTGGACGGCAGCACTGGCTCCTTATGAGACGAAGGTGATGGAAGCGATTGTCCATATTCAAGAGCCTCGTTTATGGGCATTTTGGCAGCCAGAGCTGTATGTAGCGGAATTTGCAGTTGTATATGGGGATTGTACTGCCCAGTTGGATCGTTATGCGTCGCAGTTTGGCGTACGTACAGTTACGACGGAAGGTACAAAGCTGCTGTTGAATGGACGACCGGCATTTCTTGCCGGCGTTGCTCGCCATGAAGAATGGCCGGATACAGGGCGGTCTGCTACTTGGAAGCAAATTCGAGATGATTTGGTTCAAATGAGGCAGTCCATGCATGTTAATTTTGTTAGAACGGCACATTACCCGAACCATGTATACACGTCGTTATTGACGGATCGGCTCGGCCTTGCAACCGTCAGTGAAATTCCGCTTTGGCAATTCACTCGTGAGCATTTTGAGGCACAAGAGCAAAAACGGCTATCCGATCAAATGTGGAGGGAGATGATTTTCTCCCAATACAACTCTCCTTCCGTTCTGATGTGGAGCACGCAAAATGAATCCGTTGAGGTAGAGCTGCGAACGGTTTACAACAAACGTTTAGTGAAGGACCTGAAACAAAATTATGCGGATGGACGTCTCACGACTCAAAGTGCGGCAGCAGACCAGCCAGGTGCGCATGATCCTTCCATGGAGCCGCTGGATTTGGCGGGCTGGACGATGTATTTTGGCATATTCCATGGCAGTACGTATTATGAAGGCACAAAAGATTTTCTGCAAAAAGCGCATGAGCTTTGGCCGGACAAGCCGATATGGAATACCGAGTTTGGGCACTGGTCCTCTGATCGGGATACGATGGCGGCAGAGCAGCTGAAAACCTATAAGGAAACGCTGCAGGCGCTGATGGAACGAGCGGTCATATCTGAAGATGGAGAGGCTCAGCTGAGAAGTGATGGTTTTCTCGTTGGCATCGATTTCTGGATTATGTATGACTGGTACGTGAACCATAACAATTGGATTGATACGTTCGGGATCTATCATATGGATAGAATGACGATGAAGCCGGTTGGAGAAGCGCTGAGTCAGGATTATGCTAGGTACACTGCATTCGAGGGTGGGTTTATTCATCAACCAAAGCGTGAATCGCAATAGATATAAGAAGCAATTTTTCTAATATAGGGCGTTATCCTTTCATCCAAAACCTCATAAAACGAGCCATAGTAATCATTCTATAGGCTCGTTTTGTTTTGCTCATTGGTCTGTTAGTATGGCATACTGAGCAAGACAGATGTGAATCTTTTTTGCCGGCAGTCACGTACCTAAGTAAGACTATAAGAACAAATGGACGACGGAGGCATTCGATGAATAAAGAACAACTAATAGCATTATTTAATAAGGAACAACGGATCGATCAGACTATTGCGGGCTTTCGTCGTGAAGAAGAAGGTGGAATGATTAGGCAGGTTTCCCTTACATGCGGGGAAGGATATGTAACCTACTCAGCATTAACAAATGAAACGGTTCAACATGCGATTAATGAGCAGCTATCTTACTTTGAGCAATTGGATCAGCGGTTTGAGTGGAAGCTATATGACTACGACCAGCCCGCTAATTTAAAGGATAAACTTCTTGAGCATGGATTTACGATTGGAGATCCCGAGGGTTTGCTGGTTATGCAGCTAACAGAAGGAGATTTTATGTTATCCTGTGAAATTCCTTCCTCTATCATACGAATCACAGACGAAGCAGGAATCAATGACATCGTCTCACTGGAAGAAGAAATATGGGGAGAATCACATCGCGAGCTTGGAGAGGAATTAATACGAAATCTGAAAAATGATCCAGATAGCCTGTTCATCTATGCAGCTTATGAAGATGGAAAAGCAGTCAGTGCGGCTTGGATGTATTTGCATGATGGAACTTCCTTTGGAAGCTTATGGGGTGGTTCAACCTTATCT
>NZ_JBFTSN010000347.1:0-6836 GCF_056400045.1 Paenibacillus sp. 01L418 | reverse complement strand
ACATTCACCCGCTCCACATTCAAAACTAATATCATTCAACACTTTTTGTTTCTTTTTCGAAAAAAAACCGCCATTTTCATACGATTTATCCACATGATCAATTTTCAGCATTGTTCAACCCTCCCCCATGATCAGCTTAAAATGATTACTCAGCGCCAATCTAGTAGACAACAAATATTTTGTATATTCATGCACTGGTTCTGAAAAAACAGTTCGGATGCTCCCTTGTTCGACAATCTCTCCATCCTTCATAACCAAAACGTCATCAGCCATTTTTTTTACAACGCCGAGGTCATGAGAAATAAAGATCATCGAGCAGCCCATTCGCTCACGCATTTGCATAAATTGTTCAACCACTTCAAATTGTGAAATGGTATCCAGACCCGTTGTTGGCTCATCTGCGATAATAACGTCGGGCTCCAGTACTATTGCGAGCGCAATCATAACTCGCTGCAGCATGCCCCCCGATAGCTGATGCGGATACTTATTCATCACTTCGATCGGATTGTTCAACATCACGCTTGCCATAGCTTTTTTCATTTTTTCTACGATTTCGTTCGTACTCCAGCCGAAATGTTCATAAAGGGTTTCCTTCAAATGAATGCCGATTACACACGAAGGGTCAAATGCACTCATCCCATTTTGCATAATCATACAGAGCTGCTTTCCCCTTTTTTTCCTCATTTCATGTTCTGAAAGCTGATTTAGATGTTCACCTTTAAATACGATATCGCCAGATTGGCGCAGCCAGGCTTTATTCAACCCCATAATCGACCTGCTGGTGACAGACTTGCCGCTCCCGCTTTCCCCTACTATAGCAAGGCAGCTGCCTTGCTTTAACTCGAATGAGCTGTTATGAATGATCACATGATCCGTTTTCATATCCCATACTTTTAAGTTTTTTACCGCTAATACATTCATGGCTTTAATCTGCCACCTCTTTTTCGCGAAATCTTTTTTTGGTCACGATTCGTTTCCCTTGAAGCATAGAATTAGAGCTCATTAACTTCGGATCCAATGCAATCTGAAGGGCATCCGACAAGAAATTAAATGCCGAAACGATAATAATAATAGCTATGCCTGGGGCTAACATGAGCTCAGGTCTTGTAAACATAACTTCTCTCGCTTCATTCAGCATCATTCCCCATTCCGCGTCGGGCGCTTGAATGCCTAATCCTAGAAACGAAAACCCTGATATTTGCAAAATCATCGAACCGATCGCGCTGCTCGAGATGACTGTTATGTCCGCAAATGTAACCGGAATCATATGCTTATAAATAATTTTTGCATTGCTGATGCCAGATGCTTTGGAAAATTTGACATAATTAAGTTCGGAATACTGCATCACAGACGTTCTGATTACCCGAGCAAACCATGCCCATTTCATAACAACAAACGCTATCAAAATGTTTTCAAGACCTACACCTAAAATGCCGACTATCGCCAATGTCATAACATATAGCGGGAAAGAAAGCATGATATCGCAAATTCTCATAATAAAGGCATCTACTTTTCCTCTAAAGTAACCTGCGATAAAGCCTAATAGTGCGCCTATCCCTATCGATATCGCTAATGCAGCCAATACCCACAAGACACTGGGACGAATGCCATAAATTAATCGGGATAGAATACATCTCCCCAAGTGATCGTTCCCGAGCAGGTATTCCCAGGACGAGGACGCATATCTTACGCTCATCTTGACTTCGTTAGGATCGTGCGGGGCAAAAAAAGAGGGGAATAATCCGACAATAAGCGTTGCAGCAATAACGATTAAGGATAAGCTGCCTATTTTATCTTCGCTTATGTTTTTTAATCGTTTCATCTAGATCTCCTTCCTCATTTTAGGATTCAAAGCGGCATTTACGATGTCCGATATGGTATTAAATAATACAAATGCGACTGCCACTATTAGAACATAGGCTTGGATCACAGGGAAATCTCTGCTTAGAATCGATCTTATACTTAAACTTCCTAATCCTGGCCACGCAAAAACATTTTCAACAACGACGGTGCCTCCTAAAATAATCGGGATAGCCATACCGAATATCGAAATGGCAACCTGCAAGGAATTTCTTAATATATGCATCGTAATTTTTTTCTCAGACAAGCCAGATGCCCTGCCATATAGAACATAGTCTTCATTTAGATTGCTTATCATCGAGCTTCTGACGTTTCGAAAATAAATCCCTGCATAACTTATCGCAATCACAGTTACCGGCAAAATATAGCTTTTATACGAATCCATTCCGCTCGTAGGCAGCAAATCCAATTTAACGGATATATACCAAATTAATATAGCTGCAAGCCAGTATGACGGCATGGATGTTAATAAAAATGAGATGCCCCTTACTGATTTGTCTATCATTTTCCCTTCATTTATTGCACTAAGCACCCCCAATAGGATGGACAAAACAATAACAACGATAGATGAAACCAGCGTTAGCTTCAACGTATTCAGCAAAGCTGGGCCTACCAATGACCAAATCGGTTTTCCTGTGACATATGAATCTCCAAAGTCTAGTTGCATGCAGGCAACGACCCAATGTAAATAACGAATGATAAATGGCTGGTTCAAGCCAAGTTCTTCTTTCGTCTGAGCAATTAAATCATTTGTTATATTGGGTATGCCTTGCGCTTGCAATATCAATTGGGCCGGATCTTGGGGAGAGAGATTAATGAATACAAACGTTATAAACGAAATAATTAATAGAAGAGGGATTGCTAACAATAGCCTTCTAATGATGTACCTTGCCATATAAAAATCTCCTTTCTACAGAAAATATCAAATGACTCTATCCTTCTTTACTCAAAATAAAAAAGGGAGTAATCCTCCCCTTTAATTTTCCCCGTTCTATTCAAAGCTCATTCGCTCGAATGGCAGCTCAAATTGTGTTTGTTTAAACGAGATATCTTTTATCTCTTTTGGCGCCACGATAGTGACACTGCCATTCGAGATTGGAATAAAGACAGCTTCGTCATGAACGATTGTCATAATATCAGCATATAACGATTTCCGTGCAGCCTCATCCTTGGATACCATGACCGCATCAATTTTCTTGTAAAGCTCACTTGCTTCCGCAATTCCGCTTGTTGTATGCAAATAAGCATTCTCAGAAGTAAAAGCAGAGATAGTGCTTTGCGGATCATAAGCGAGTCCCCATGTTTGATTGAATAATAAATCATAATCTCCGGTTGATCTTCTTTTGGCGATTGAGGTTGATTCCTCACCGATAATTTCCAATTGAATACCTATCTCCTTCAAAGAGCTTTGAATAAATTCAGCCTGCGTTTTTTGGGAAGAAGAATTGCTGTCATAATATAATTGGATTGCTAATGTTTTGTTATCCTTCACTCTAGCTGCAGCGCCTTTCTCCAGTTTCCATCCTGCACCTTCCAATAGCTGCTTCGCTGCTTCCAAATCATAGTCTCGTTTCTTCAAATCGACATTCGCATAATTGACGTTAGCTGAAAATAGGGAATGCGCTGCTGATTCAGTCCCGTTAAAAATATCCTTACTAATCGTATCTCTATCAATAGAGTGCCAGATAGCTTCACGAACAACTTTTTCGCTTACGGGATGATCGGATTTACTGCTGTTGGCCACGATCATTTTTGTGTTCATCGCTTCACTTCTAACAAGCTGATAATTGCCTGTTTCGATTAATTGTTCCATCGCTTCAACATCGATACTGTCTGCACCACGATCGTCAGTGAACACAAAGTTCACTTCACCCTTTTGCAAAGCTAGGAATGTCGTCTCCCCCGCTGGGAGAACTTTAGACGTAATTTTTTTAATGTTAGGTGCGCCGCCCCAATATGCTTCATTTGCTTCAAACGAAGCATACTCATCAGATTTATGGTCCGTAAGCTTATATGGTCCTGTTCCGTTGTAGCCGTTTACGCCATTTTTCGTTTCTCCATCCATAAAGTTTTTAGGGGAGATGAATACGTACGGCCTAGTCATGGATAATTCAACTAAGGTTGGATAATAGGATTCAGACAGTGTGAGTTCAACTGTATATTCATCTACCGCTTTAACGCTTACTATTTTTGTCGACAGCTTGATCCAAGTATGCTTTTCTTTATTATGTTGTACCGCTTCAATATTTTGCTTTACAGCCTCTGCGTTAAAAGGTTCACCATCATGGAACTTCACATCTTTCCTCAAATGAAAGGTATATATTTTGCCATCTTCTGAAATTTCCCATGCTTCAGCCAGTAAAGGCATGATTCCCTCCTTTGTGTTTTCGACTAAAGATTCGTACACCATTCCTTGTGCTGGCATTGAACCTGCATACAGATGTGGATTCATATCATTAATGTCTTTGGCCGATGCATACACGAGTTCTGTTTTCTTTTCCTTATTTGTTGGATTCGATTTCGCATCTTTGACGTCACTGCAGCCTGCCAGCACAATTAAAAGCATCAGCATGGATAAAACAACAACAAGCAAATTTCCTTTTTTCACAATATTTCCTCCTAAAAAATATAAGTTCATTATGCTTTCAACAATTATGCTTTTAAATATTTCCCAATTTCATTACAAATTCTGTTCAAGTCTTCTTCAAAGCTTTGAACAGCAAATGCAGCAGATAACCTAATTTCCTTATGAGATCGAGCAACTTCTTCCAACTTTTTCTCATAGGTTTGTATGAATTTATCGATGGTAGGGCATCTCGAATCTAAATATTTTGCAATTCCCTGAATGATTTTCAGACGATAATAATCCTCCTTTGGCATTCTTGGAATATCCAAATCACCTTCCCTATTGATGAACATCTTTCTGATAGGGACTGCAGAAAAGTCGAAATATTTCCCATCCTTATCTGGTTCAGAAAAAGGATCGATCAATAGCGAGGTATAACGGATATACAACAAATACTCTTGATGAATAGTTTCGAACGTGGGGAAATTATCTATATCATGACGTGATAAACTTTCGAGTCTTACCGGATAATTGTCATCCGTCATAAATTTAAGTAAATTTATACCWTTTATATGTAACTTACTGATAATATTCATAATTTCTTTCCAATGGGCCAACATCTCACGAATGAGTAATGGTGTAATTGGCCCTTCAGKATAAATTTTATAAACATACTTTATGGTTTCTCGATCCCCGAATATCGTGCTTAAAGAAACGTCATTCATAAAGAGCGGCGGATGAACGTATAACGAAATATTTCTTGTTTCTGCTTCAATCGGCGATTCCATTATGTCTATCGCAATACCTAATTGTTTGTATGCTTTACAGAGTTCTTCAACATTAGGAGACGGGTACTTTGTAGAGCCTATAAAAACTTTTTTCTTGACCGCTGTCGTTAGGGCATGATTTGTAGGTCTAGCATGCATCCATCTTGTATCACCAAAGTAGGTGGAAAAACTAATAATCTCCGTACTCGGATTATAATCATTCATATAATGGCGAATTAAGCTATTCGAGCCTAACGTCGGTGAAATTAATAGCATGTTCTTTACTTTCCTTAGAAGCTTAGGATCGATTTGTTTCAACACTTCGATATAGGCATCCGTTGTGACAGCAAATATAAGGGTATCCCACTCACCTGTAATCGTTTCGTACCCTTTAAATACGTGATCAACAAAACATTCACCCTCCATAGCACGATGCTTCTCATTCTGAATGCTTACACGTATACGTTGATTGCTCTGTTTAATCGAATCAAAAAATGACTCAGAACGTACGGATTCTCTCCCTACTATCGCTATACGGCAATCCCAACATTTTTTTAGATTCACAGCGAGTTGAATCGTAGCTGGTCCCGTGCCTAACAGCAAAACATGTTTGAAATCACCCATAAATGCCTTCCTTCCTAATAAAAAAACACACTATGCTTTTTGGTACAATGCAATATCAAACAAATGATCTGGACGTCTTACCTGTTCCACCAACCTCCATTTTTGAGCATTCACCTCTTTCAATGGAAAATTGAATAATGATTTTATTTGTTCTCCATATCTCATTGCCACAACGACATGCTTATTGGTCAATGAATAGAGCTGATCCAAAATGTCATATTTATTTTCAACGGTTGAGCTAAAAATGATATGGGAAGCCTGTTTCGTAAAATCAAGATTTTCCACCAGCCTATTCTCTAATCGAATATTTAAGCCGCTGCTAAATTTCTCCACAACGCTCCTTCCAAGCTCTAAAGCTTCATCGTCAATATCTAAGCCAACGACCTCCGCTCCAGTGCGMTTCGCAATCAAAATGGGCGTCATCGGAAATGCACCTGAGCCTATTAATAACACTTTTGAATCCGAGGATAGTTGGAAGCTCCCAAATTCTTCTTCGATGCACGATTCTATGTTTTTGAAATAATCGGTTATCTCAGCATTTCCTTCATGAAGCTTTAATGCACGATATTTCTCCATAATCGCAACGCAAAATGCCGATTTTCTTCTCAAATCCACCACAAGTTGAAGAATATCATTGGAATCATGATGTCCAAGTAGATCCCAAGCTTCATGGTTACTTCTGTTTGTTACGAATTTCGAATATTCATCTATTAAATTTTCCATCTCCGAGCTATTGTTAACCGTATGATCATATCGACCTGCTAAACGATCAAATTTTTCTGAAAATTCAATCAATTTATTTTGAAAACTCTTCACCTTATTCATTGTTTTCCCCCTGCTATAAAAAATCACTACACTTCTATAAAAGCTTTGCCTTGCGCAACAATTCCAACAGATCCTTCAATTTTAAGACTAGCAAGTACTTCTTTATAACAATCCGCCATTACTTTAATCGTGCCACCGGGTTGTTTTATTTGTGCAACAACTCCCTTCTTATTTTTCCATGCTAGATAAGCACC
>NZ_JBFTSN010000346.1:0-6854 GCF_056400045.1 Paenibacillus sp. 01L418 | reverse complement strand
CTCTAGGTTAGTCACACCGTAGAAGCCCATTACTGTGCGGATAAAGTTATGTGCCATTTCAACCGAAGCTGCAGGGCCTTCGGAATAAATGCCGCCGCGAGCAGTAAGCAATACGACTTTTTTATCAGTGATCAGACCAACTGGGCCTTCAGCTGTATATTTGAACGTTTTGCCAGCTTGTGAAAGGTAGTCGATATAAGTGTGCAATACTGCAGGAACAGTGAAGTTCCAAAGCGGGAATGCAAATACCACTTTATCCGCCGCAAGAAATTGATTCATATATTTGTCCGAAACAGCAACAGCTGCTTGCTCTTCAGGTGTAAGGTCATAACCGCGAGCTGCTTTGAAGTTACCGTTAATCATATCAGCGTTCATGTAAGGCAAGTTTTCATTGAACAAATCAAGCTCAACCACTGTGTCTTCTGGATGGCTAGCTTTAAAGCTGTCTAGAAAAGATTGATATAGCTTAACGCTGACTGCTTGTTCGATTCCGCGATCGTTTGCTTTAATAAATAATACTGTACTCATTATATATTTCCCTCCAAGATGTTTGTTTACTTTTTGTAAGTACCTTAATTGTATATAGTTTTAGAGCAACAATCATCGGTAAATAGACCGAAAAATCGACATAAAAAAACCGCCAAAGGCGGAGAGCTAGTCTTACGACTATAGTCTTACGTCAGCGTGTTATTCAGGTTCTCGCATTAACTGCACCGCGTATAACGCAGCTTGTGTTCGGTCCGTTAAATCCAATTTGCTTAAAATGCTGCTCACATGCGTTTTGACTGTTTTCTCCGCTACAGTGAGCGAGTGAGCGATATCTTTGTTGCTCATTCCTTTGGTAAGCAATTGCAGCACCTCCAGCTCTCTCGGAGTCAATATTTCACTTAACTCACGAATAGGCAGCCCTTTCACCGAACTAATCTGCGGCGATACTTGAGCGAGTAACGCACTCGCTATATCCGGATGCAGCTGAATATTCCCTTTATAGGCGCTGCGAATCGCTTCTGCAAGCTGATCAGGTTCTACATCCTTCAGCATATACCCAGCAGCTCCGGATTGTAGAGCAGGGACGATATGACTCCGATCCGAGAAACTGGTGAGCACAAGCACTTTAATATCCGGATTTTGCCTAGCGATTAAATTGCTCGCTTCGATCCCGTCCATAATCGGCATGTTCAGATCCATCAGTATGATATCAGGCTTTAGTTCAGCAGCTTTTTCTACCGCTTCCTTGCCGTTATTCGCTTCACCCACCAGCTCAAAATCAGGCTGCATGCTTAGAAAAAAAGAAATTCCCTTCAACACAATTTGATGATCATCTACGAGCAATATTTTTATCGTCAAAACAGTTCCTCATTCCTCTTCCCACATTTCCATTTCCGTTGCAATTGGTATAACAGCAGTTACCATTGTAGGTTGCCCTTTTCCGCCCGTTATCGTTAGCTCTCCGCCAAGCGTTTCTGCACGTTCCCGCATCGTTAGCATACCCATGGTCAGTTTTCCTTTACGCTTCTCTTGCGAAAAACCGCGGCCTCGATCCAAAATTTCCAAGCAGGCGCGAGACTCTGTTTTGATGAGCCGCACATAAACGGTATTCGTATCTGCATGTTTCCTTACATTATTAAGCGCCTCTTGCCCGATTCTCCAAAGGGCTTCTTCAATCGCACGCGGAAGCTCGCGAACGCCCTCCACCTTCTCATACACGGTTAAATCCATGCTCTTGCCATATTGCTTAAGCGCAGTAATTAGCCCATGCTCAAGACCTGCCGGCCGCAGCTGCCATATCAGCGTTCTCATTTCCTTCAGCGCTTCCTGTGACAGCTGTCTTATTTCTTGCAACGATCGTTCCACGACAGGTTCTTTGCCTGCCAGCACCGTCTCGGCGCCCTTCGCTAGAAAGGATAAAGAGAAAACCTTTTGAATAACCGAATCATGCAAATCTCTAGCCATTCGATTTCGCTCTTCCATGCGCGCGAGCTCGCGCCGCTGCTCATATACCCGCAAATTTTCTACGCTTAACGTGAAATGATCCCCAAGCGAATACATGAAGTCCTCTAAGTAATCATCAAACTGCTTGCCTAACTGACTGCTTACAAACAGAACACCAATCGGGCGGCTGCGAATGCGAAGCGGTATTGCGACTGCTGATGAGAACGGTGGTATCCCTATCGATGATAAGGACGAGCAGGAATTGCTGTCGCATTCGGACTGTTTGACTAGACGATTCTCATGAAACGCTTTGCTAACCATCCCGCCTTGATCGATGGCAAGCGAAAGCCACTCTTTTCGGACGTGATTGTCTGTATAATGTGCGCGAAGCGATAATTGCTCTTGTTCATACATAAATAACGATACATGCTGCCAGTTGAACGTATCGCCTRTATGGCTCACTGCTTGCAGTGGCAGATGATTTATATCTTGTATGGCGTTTATTTTCTGAATAACATCACCAAGCTTCGCATAATGAATCGCATGCTGCTCCTGCACCTGATACAGGCGGATTCGCTTAATTGCCGTTCCGATCTGATAAGCAACGGCTTGCAGAAGTGCAAGCTCCTCCTCAGTAAAACGATCCTTGCCAGCTTCAGCAACATTTAACAAGCCGAATTGATCCGTTCCTGCTCTTAGCGGAACCGTCGCATGATGAGTAACACCCTCATTATCACCAAGCTTGTTCGTGATGGCATATGTAATTCTTGAGCATTCTATAATATTTACCGCTTGATCCAGCTTGTTTTGCTTAAAGCTTTCAATGCACCAGCAAACCTCGCCGCACATGACCGCCTGATTGTTTGCCGCTAAACCTTGAGGCAAATTATGTGTAGCCACGCAAAGATTTTCACTTTTATTGTCAATCATAAATATCCAGCCCGTAGTAAAACCTGTAACCTGCAGCAACTTGGCAAGCACATCATTCAGCATTTGATCCATGTCGTTTGTGCTGTTAAGTGTCTCTGCTATCTCCTTCAATGCGACCAGCTCATAAGCTCTTTTTTCTCTGGACATGCTTCCACTTCCTTCTAAGCACACATTATACACCTACCTGAACAGCAAAAAAAAGAGCCTATCCAAAGCAGCTTGCACTGCTTAAGCTGGATGGCAGGCTCTTTGGATTAGCGCTTTCGAAACGGCTTTTTGATCAAAAGAATATAACAGGCTACAGCACCTAGCTCTGCAATGGCTATCCAAATTCCCATAGGGAGAGCATTTGCGCTGCCGCCAAGACCAACGAGCGGTGAAATCATGCCCCCAAATGTAAAGGATAATAACCCGAGCAATGCAGATGCACTGCCCGCAGCATAGCCATGCTTTTGCATCGCTAAGGAGAAGCCAGTCGTCGAAATAATACCAACGCTTGCTACAACAAAAAACAATGGCACAAGAATCGCAGCGAGCGGCGCGTCAATTAATATCATGATAAGCAATATTCCGCCAGCTGATGCCGAACAAGAGACGAGCTTGTAACGAAATCATCCGTTAGCTGCGGCAGCGCCGGCAAATACATGTCAAGGGACAACGACCCAAACGCGGAGAGCGATCCAAGCAAGAGGATCAGCCAAAGCCGTTTAATGCCAGTGGATTGATTTTGAGTTTGGATTTTTTTCTGAGCAAGCAAGTAGGGCATCTCCTTCTGTGGCACTTTTTCCTCGCTCCACTTTATCACCTTTCCTTATTTGTTCCAATAGAAAAGTCGTTTCATCAAATATTTGTCCTCTTTTGTTTTGTTTGTTATGATTGAGCTAATAATGT
The DNA here is from genome assembly GCF_056400045.1 of Paenibacillus sp. 01L418. Lineage (NCBI taxonomy): Bacteria > Bacillati > Bacillota > Bacilli > Caryophanales > Paenibacillaceae > Paenibacillus > Paenibacillus sp. 01L418. Next base: position 3,101 of record NZ_JBFTSN010000346.1, on the reverse strand, counting down.
CGTTTAACGTAGCATCTTGTAGCTACCATTTAGGAGGATCACATGCAAAAGATTAAAATTTTCTCCGGCACTTCGAACCAGAAGTTGGCTGAGGAGTTATGTAAAGAACTTGAGCTCCCGCTAGGCAATGTTGCAATATCAAGGCATCAAAGCGGTGAGATTCATGTTTCATACGGAGAACCTATTCGTACTTGTGACGTATTCATCGTCCAATCACTTTCCCATCCCGTTAATGAGCATTTAATCGAAACACTCGTCATGATAGACGCTGCCAAACGAGCATCAGCGAAAACCATTAATATCGTTATGCCATATTATGGTTATGCACGTCAGGAAAGAAAATCGGCACCGCGGGAGCCCATCTCCGCTAAGATGGTAGCCGATGTATTGACTAYTGTTGGAGCAAACCGAATCATTACCGTCGATTTGCATGCTGATCCGATTCAAGGCTTCTTCGATATTCCAGTCGATCATTTAACGGCGCTTGATTTGATCATTGATTATTTGCGAAGCAAAAACATCAAAAACCCTGTTGTCGTATCGCCAGATGCGGGCCGAGCTACAACAGCCGAGAAACTTGCCGGCTTGCTTGACTGTCCATTTGCGATCATGATCAAAAATCGTCCCGCTCATAATCAGTCTGAAATCACGCATATCATCGGTGATGTTGAAGACATGACACCAATTATTATTGAAGACTTAATTGATACAGGCAGCACAATTGTAAACGTCGTAGAGGCGCTTAAGAAAAAAGGCGCGCATGATTCCTACATATGCGCAACACATGGACTGTTCTCAGCCAATGCGCTTGAGAAGCTGGATCATCCGAACATCCGTGAGGTCGTTATTACAGATACGATCAGTATCTGTCAAGAGCATTCGAGTAAATTTGTCGTACTGCCGATGTCCCCGCTCCTTGCAACCGCCATTAAAATCATTACCGAAGGCGGCTCGATTGCAACGTTGTTTAAATCAGGCTCATAGGCCGTCAGTAAAGCAAAATAACATATAACATCAATTATGCCCCCTTGCTCTTTCGCAAGGGGGTATTTATTTTGCATGCGTATAGCTATGGTAAACCGTGGCAAAATAGGTGTATCAATCAAGACGGCAGCGGGGATGGGAGGACGCAAACAATGGATCAAACAGAACCTATCAGCTCAGACCTGAAAGTAAATATAGAACGTATAAAAGAGATTTTTTCGGATACAAGCGATTTAGTCATAAGGAATCTAACGATCAAGCAAACAACTGAGCAAGCAGCGCTCATCTACATCGATGGGCTGACAGATGGAGCAGCAATTAATAGCGACGTCCTTCGTCCCTTGCAGCTAGATTCGAGCGGGGGAAAACCCGGTGATGAGTTAATGATGACCATTGGACAAATCGTACCCGAAACGGATTGGTACCAAATTGAGATCGCAATACTGCACGGTAAATCCATATTATTCGTGAGCGGCAGAGAGACAGCCTATGTGCTTGGCACAAGCGGCTGGCCGCAGCGGGCAATCGAAGATCCACAAATGGAAGCCTCCTTAAAAGGCGCCCATCAAGGCTTTGTCGAAACCAGCGGCCAAAATATCGCTATGATCAGACGTTATATCCCGAATCGCGAATTAAAAATGAAACGGCTGATTGTCGGCCGGCGCGGCCAGACCTCCGTAACGATTATTTACCTGGAGGATGTAATGAATCCTCAATTGTTAAACGATCTTAAGGATCGCATTCAAAAGATTGACGTAGATGTCATTTTAAACACGGGAGAGCTGGCAGAGCTGATCGAGGATAATCCCTACTCACTCTTCCCGCAATTCGTTCTTACTGAGCGGCCAGATTCTGCAGCATCGCAAATTTTGCAAGGAAGATGTGTCGTTGTCGTTGATCGCTCGCCAAGCGTACTCGTTGCTCCAGTCAGCTTCTACTCTTATTTCCAAAGTATCGACGATTATAGTACTCGTTGGTCCATTGCAACCTTTTTGAGGCTGCTGCGAATGTTTGCATTTATTACAGCTACATTTTTGCCTGCCTTTTATATCGCAGTTGTTTCCTTCCATATCGAGATCATTCCAATGAAGCTGCTGCTCACCCTAGGTGAATCACGTGGACAAGTACCGTTTCCACCTTTTGTGGAGGCCATTATAATGGAAATCACATTGGAAATGCTCCGTGAAGCTGGCGTCCGGCTGCCTGCCCCCGTTGGCCAAACTGTTGGCATCGTTGGAGGTATTGTGATTGGACAAGCTGTCGTTCAAGCTGGCTTAATAAGCAATGTTATGGTTATCGTTGTAGCATTTACAGCCATTTCTTCATTTATTTTGCCAAACTACGATATGGTTGCAGCCGTTCGTTTAATCCGTTTCATGCTCATGATTTTATCTTCACTGTTTGGGTTTGTTGGGATCATTATTGGTTTGATGACGATGATCGCTCATTTATTAACGCTTAAATCGCTAGGCATGCCATATGGAAGCCCACTGGCTCCGCTCCGCTTCTCAGATTTGAAGGACACCCTAATTCGAGCACCATTATGGCTGATGGAAAAGAGACCAAAAAACGCGCTCCCGCTTCAAGAAAAACGTCAAACAAACACTCGGAAGGAGGATTGAGCATATTGACGAACACCGAAGGTAATACGATAACTTCGATGCAATTTATTTTTATTATTTCCGGTATTCAGATTAGTGTTGCCGTCCTTTCCTTGCCGAGGAAATTAGCAGAAATAGCAGGAACGGATGGCTGGATTTCCATTCTAATTGGTTATGTCATCAGTCTTCTATGCGGGTATATCATTATTATGGTGATGAGACATTGTTCTGATCAAACATTAATTGATGCGCTGCCTGCAATGATGGGGAAATGGCTTGCCAAAGGATTTACCCTATTGTTGGCCTTTTTTTTCCTTACCCTTATGTATGACGGTCTTGTGCGCACCATCCTGATTATTAAAATTTGGCTCCTGCCAAACACACAGTCCTACATACTCATGATTCTGCTGTTAATACCCGCTTATAAAATCGCTATAAACGGTCCTCGCATCTTAGGACGATATGCAGAGCTAGTAGCTGTCATATCATGCTGGTTGCCCTTTGTTTATCTATTTA
>NZ_JBFTSN010000345.1:0-6963 GCF_056400045.1 Paenibacillus sp. 01L418 | reverse complement strand
GTGTGGAATAGAAGGATCGATAGATGATAACGAACATTGCTCCTTTCAATCCATGGCCAAATAGAGCGGGGACAACCATCGGCAAAAACGTGTTCAGCCAGCCGAACTCTTTAAAGAGCATGATCGATGGCAAAATCGTAATTTGCGGCGGCATAATAAACGTAAACAACAGCAGAGCTCCCCATACTTTTTTGAAGGGGAACTCCAGCCTTGCGAACGCATAACCGGCAATTGCACAGGAGAATACCTGCAGCACCGCTACGGAAGAAGCCAGCGAGACGCTGATGAGGAAACTCTTCGTGTAATTCAGCATTTCACTCGCCTGCTGCAGATGCCCCAAAAATATGGACCGCGGCACCCAAATAACGGTTGGGTCAAGAATGTTTCTCGCATCCTTAACCATCGTCGTCACCATGTATAGAATCGGCTTCATATAGATGAAGGCGACATTAATCAGAATAATATAAACAAACAGCTTGAAGAGAATGCCCTTATCAATTTCTGCTCCAAGCAGCCGATACCTGAGACCAATCAAGCTTCTTCGCAGCTTTTCATCGCTATATAGATTAGCCGCAATCTCATTTCCTTTTTTCACAATTTTCATGAACGCTCACCTCTCTTTCCCACTTATCGTTTTCCTGAAAGCGACTTATCCACTCGGCTGTATAGCAATAAGGTCAAGAGTACGAAGGTTAGGATGATTAAGAAATAGATCCATGCCAAAGCGCTGGAGCTGCCATAATTGCTCGTATTCACTCGGCTGACAATCGGATTGGATGGGAAGGTGAATAAATCGACTACCGTGTACATTAAGTTCAAGAAGATATAAGGGACAAGACCGGGCAGCGTTATTTTCCAAAATGTATTCCAAGGTCCCGAGCCGTCAATACGGGAAGCCTCGTACACAGATGCTGGCAGCGTCTGGCGTCCAGCAAGGAAAATAAGGATTTGCACGCCTGAATACCAAAGGACGAGAACAAATGAGCTCATGACCTTTTGAATCGGAGCCGCCCATGATCCCGGAACATATTCACGCAAATAATAGTCGATACGCAGCGTCTCCATAATGCTGAGAGAGCCTTCCCCCTGCGCAATAAACTCCTGCACAATCTGGCCAGAGGAGAAAATAACAGGCAAAAAGAAGATGACCCGAAACAGCGTTCTGCCTGGAAAACGCAAATTAAGCAAAATGGCGACAAACAGGGAAAAGACAAGAATGATCGGAATCATCATGGCAGACTCCCTTAGAAACGGGAACAGCTCCTCATAGAGCAAGCTTCCGTTCGCGATCAAAATTTCCCGGTAATGGCTGAGTCCAATAAACGTATAGTTGACGCTGCTCACCGTAATTTTCACCTGATGAAAGCTCATGTACAGCGAATAGCCGAGCGGGAACGCCACAAAAACGAGGAAGCCAAACACCCAAGGCGCGATAAACAGGGAGCCTTCGAGCTTCCTAACTGTCGTATTTTCCAGCTTGCGACTCCATCTCATGGCTTCGTTCCTCCTTTTATGACGACAAAGTCTTTTGCTGGAACGATAATGCCATTCTTGCTGTAATCGGTCTGATTATAATTGACGATAATGCGATAATCGCTGCCATACTCTGTTTCCTTCACATTTGGAGCGAGCGTACGATGTCCCGTAATAAACTGCTCCTGCACAGCTGCAAGCGCCTCATTGGTTTTGGCATATTCAGCACTTAAATGATCGATCCAATCCTTATAGTTCAAGCTGTAATACCAGTAGGAATAGGAATTTTTCAAATCAGCTGCCTTGTCGCCGCTAAGCACATAAGCAGGGTATGCCCCATATTCAATGCTGCGGAGCAGCTCATCATCAAACTCATCGCGCAAATTAGACCATTCCAGCGAATATGTGCGCAAGCCATGGAGAACGATTTGGGCAAAAGGAATCGCTTCACTGATGAAGACATCATACGAATAATCAGCGGTTAGGCGATGGATATGGTCGATTTGAGCTAGCGCATAGAAATTCACATTATTCGCCACAAGCGACCCGAGTGCTTCCTTGCTCTTGTTCAAAATGCTGCGCTGTACATCGACAACCTCTGCCCTGCTCGCCAAGTATCGGCTGTTGAAATCCGTATTGACCTGCTTGCCAATGCCATCCTCGAAATAGATGCCGTCTGCTCCCAAGCTCTTATAGCTGTTCAAATCGGCCGAGACCACCTTCTCATAAAACCTCGGGCTTACAAACTTCGCTGCATCCTGGTCCTCATTTCCCCTTTCCTCCAGCACCGTTCCTGCCAAATTGCGCAAGCCGTCGCGCCTCCACCAGAACCGATCATCGCCATTCGTATTGAGCGTATAATTCGCCGTCAAATAAACAGGAATATCCAAGGTATGAGCGAAGGAGATAAAGCTTTTCATCCCTTTGTTTCCACCTAAGCGCTTATCTACAGGAAAGTAGCCGCCATGCGTGCTGTAACCGTCCTGCTGCCACCCTGAGAATTGAATTTGCAGATGCTGAATGCCGCTGTCATAAATCGAACGAACAAGCTCGGTCGCCTCTTCTGTCGTAGTCGCTTTTAAATATGAATCTGCAAAAAGCCCCTTCTCGATGTCTGCGCCTACAATATCTACAAACAGCGGAATGTCTTTTTTGTTTGTTTCCAGCGGTTTTACACCCTGCTCTTGAATCAAATAATTGCGATAAACCTCCGCCATGCCAGCATAATCGCTTTTATTAGGGAGCAGTGGATAATAACGCGTTGCGCGAGCTTTCGTTATAAACTTATCGCCGCTGTATGTATAGAAGCCTTCACCCGTGCTCTTGCTTACACTTTGGAAAAACTTTTTCCGATACTGCCATTCGGTCGTCACCCAGTTCGAGCGGCCCACCGCGCCTGACGGCGCTGCATAAACATTCGCGAACGACTCCCCTTCGGAGATGATCGCAACAAACGCCTGATCCCCTGTCTTTAAGCCGAATACAGGCATCGTAATCCCCTGTCTGCCTGTATTTTCGTTGTAATAGGATAGATCCTGCCCATAAACACTCTCATTGTAGGTCAACTGCTGCATCAAGCGATCTGCCTCAAAATGGATCAACGAGCCGGAGCCGTCCGGCAGCAAAAGGTAACCCTCTTGGCCAGCAGACGGCTGAGCCCCAAACAAAGGGTAAAGCTTAATATTCAATAAGCTTAAAGCGCCTTCGACGATTCCCTCATCCAAAATTCTCGTCTCTACATAGTCCTTGTGCAGACGCACCTCAATCGGAATTTTCAACTGCACCTTCGGCAGCGCGAAGGTGACCGAAAATCCATTTTCCGCAGCCTGGAAGTTTTCCAAGTAACCTTGGTTCTCGATTAATCCGGCAGTTACAGAAGAGGATTTGTAGTTTTTAGCATTTACGTATTCAATGATGACGGGAGAAGTTAAATTATTTTTCCACGTATTCGGTACCGTTTCTTCCTCCCAATACTTCGGCTCTGGATAGGAACGCCATATCTTCCCTGTTGCTTTATTGATTACTTGGAAGTGAGCTGATTCCTTATCTACAAGCAACAGTAATTGGTCTGATTCTGCGATTTGCTCAAAATTTGCTTCAACTGGCAATCCCGCTTTATAGGGAACAGTGCCTTTCGTTTCAAATGGATTTGCAGCAACTACGGCCACGTCGGCGGGTTTACCCCATAACCCGACCGCCACAAGAGCAAACCATCCTATACCGGTCAGCAAAACAGCTAAGAGCAGCAGCTTCATAACGAGCTTTATGTTTATTTTGCGTACAGTCATCGGATGATCACCTCCTGATATAAGGAATTAATAAAGTTGACCAATTCTATGCTTAGGCTAATCAAGATGAAAATAAGAATGACGATTATCGCAAGCGCAAGCAACGATAAGAGGATAATAAAAATAGCTTCGATGAAGGTATAGTTGTGTATGCCTTGCACCATCCATATGAACAGGAATACTACCCATAAAACGATAAACAGCTTCAAAAACTTAAAGATCGCCAGCTCGTTTAAGGTCAGTACATTCGAGAGTAGAGTTACAGGTATACCGATGAGAATAATCGGAAATAAGGCATAGCAGCTGCCATAAAATACGTCTCGGAACCGTCCCTCACCTCTAAGAAGCGAGCTGATTAAATAGTTGGAGACGACAAAGCCGAGCCAAATTCCGATAAATTGAATCGTAATGGGAAACAAATCAATACCGACATGCACAGCAGGGTTAAAGACAAAGCTTGTGCCCGCCTGCATATATCCGTACGATGCTAATGCAAATACAAGTATCAGTATGCTGCTTAACCATCCTGCTTTGTTTTCGTACCGAATAGCATAGAAGCCGTCTACAGGATGTTTTATTAAATAGAACATATGCTGCAGCTGTTCAAGTATCGGATGCCTAGCACTGCGTTTAGCTGATGGTTTGCCTTTTAAGCGAAGCTTTTTGGATAAAACATTCCAGAGAAGATACACGATGCCAAGCACGAGCGCCACATTCATGAGGACGCCAAAGTGCTTCTGGAACCACGTCAACCGATTTTGCCAAAAGGATTCTGAATAGCCGCCTACTACGCCTGCCTGATAAAACAGCTGCTCCGATCTTGCGTACTCCTCTTTTTTGTAAGCGGCCTTCGCCAAACCGATCAGTGCCGGTGTATATTGTGCATTTAAACGATGAACCTCGCTCCAGAGCGGCTCGCTTTGCTCGTATCTGCCTTCCTGCGTTAATTGATTCGCTTCGTGGACGAGATGGCCGAACTCAGACAGCCGCAGCACTTGAATGAAATTATTGACGCTGTCCAGCACGAGCAGCTCACCCTTGGAATTGCTCGCAATAGCTGCTGGCGCTTTGACGATTCCTGTCTTGGACGTAGCGGTAATGACATCCCCGCCCCAGAAAAACAACAGATTGCCATTCGAATCATATTGACTAATCATATTGCCTACAGAGTCGATCACAGTAAAGTTGCCGGCAGCATCCACCGTAATATCATTGAGCTGGGGACTTACACTTTGCTTCGTTCTGTGAAATACCTCTCCGTAAGAACGCACCGGCTGCAGGGCAGCAAATTCACCTTTGCCTACCAGCTGGTCGAGACCCGCGATGTTGAGCTTCTTCACCTGATCCGCGCTAATTTCCTTCGTCACCGTATAAATAAATCCGTTTTTGTCTATCGTTGAGTTGGCGATAGCTCCAGGCAGCTTCTTCAGCTCCCTTTGATACATTTCCCGCGTATATACAAATCGCTTAAATGCATCAAACAAAGAGAAGCTTACGCTATTCGGCCCAAAAAAACTAATGAAATTGCCCTCTGGATCAAGCTGTACCAAGCCTTGAAAAGCGCCAAGCGTCGTTACATAAATAAAGCCGCGCTTATCTACAATGAGGTTAACCGGATCATACTTGAAAGCCGGCGGCAAATAGCTGGACTCCGGACGGCCAAATGCTTTTAGCAGCTTGCCTTCTTGATCGAGCCTTACAACCCGGTTGTTGCCCGTATCTGCAACGTAAATCTCTCCAGCTTCATCGACATAAATGCCGCTTGGCTTCTTGAGGGGGCTTTCTGTTACTTTGATTTCACGAATATATTGGCCTTGCTCATCCAAGTGTACGATTCGATTATTGCCCGTGTCTGCGATGTAAATATGATCCTTATCATCCACAAATAGATCCTTGGGCTGATTAAGCTGCAGCTTTGTTTTCCCTTCGGCTCCCGCAGCTTGGTTTGCTTCCGTAATCTCAACATCCGTGCCAATAATGCCAGCAGGAATGTAAGCCGCTTGCGTCTTCACCAGCTGTCCGAATCCATCCTTATAGTAGGTTTCGTACGGTAACTGCGAGGCTGTGGCCGGTGAGATGGGCCAAGCTATGTAAATCGCCGTAATCAGGATTATAATGATCGGACGAATCCGCAGCCTCCTGTTCTTCAAACGATTTCCCCCTTATTTAATACCGGAATGCGCCATTGTCGAAATGACCTTGCTTTGCAAAATAACAAAGAAAATTAAATTCGGAACGAGCATAATAAGCGCTGCTACAGCAGCGGCGCCTTGACGTGCCACATTGTTCGCCAAGTTATTGGTCAATGTCGATAGGAAAAACGGAAAGTTTTTCATTTCATCGTCCTGCATGAACAGCATCGATGTCTCCACGTTGCCCCAAGAGTTCTGAAAGGAGAGTATCGCAACGGTTGCGATGGCCGGCATACACATCGGAATGACGATACGAGCAAATACGATAAATTCGTTTGCCCCGTCTATTCGTGCAGCCTCCAGCAGTGAATCAGGAATCTGATCCACGAATTGCTTGAGCAGGAACACGCCCACCGGCAAAGCAAGTACGGGCAGCAAATGCCCCCAATACGTATTCATAATGCCAAGGTGGCTGACGACCAAATACCTCGGAATTTGAATAACCTCCGGCGTAAACATCAGCATTAGAATAATCGTAGCAAAGATGAATGCGCGGCCCGGAAAAGGATGTTTTGACAACGGATAAGCGCAAAGCGCACTCACAGTCGTCACGCCAACAACACTCGCAGCCGAAATGAACAAACTATTGAACAAATAGCGCGATACCGGAACGATTGAATTGGACGTTACCCAAAAGAGCTCAACAAAGTTCTGAATGTTCGGCTCCTTCACAAAGAAGGTCGGCGGATAGACGAACAATTCATGATAAGGCTTGAAGGCATGATTAAAAATATAAATGATCGGCAGGATCATGATGACGGATATGATAAGCATGAACAGATTAAAGCTTATTTTTATACCAAGGCTTGATTGTTTCAGCTGTTACTCCTCCTTCGTACCGAACAATCCCCAGCTGAGCTTGTTCGCGAAATACATAAATATAAGAAGAAACACCGAAACCGTCGCCGCATAACCCATTTCAAAACGGATGAGACCATAATCGTTAATATGGTTCACGATCAAATGCCCGGCATATTCGGGCGTCGGGTTTTGACCGGATAGCTCAACAC
>NZ_JBFTSN010000344.1:0-6969 GCF_056400045.1 Paenibacillus sp. 01L418 | reverse complement strand
CTCTTATGAAACATCAGTGGGCACCCAAATTTCAATGATAGTTCCCTCGCCAGGTCTTGAAATCATCTGCAAGGAGCCGCCAATTTCAATTACCCGCTCTTCCATAGTCAGTAAGCCATAGGACGTTTGCTTCTTCGCCTCAAGATCAAATCCAACGCCGCTATCCTTTAGACTCATGTGTACTTGATTGCCGAATTGAAGCAATTTGATATCCATGCTTTCCGCTTTCGAATGCCTGAGCGTATTCGATAATGCCTCCTGAGCGATGCGGAATAAATGATCCTCAGCATTAGGAGGAAGCAGGATCGTATCATCAACCTCAAGTGTAATCTTCATCGGTACTTTCTGCTTCAGCTCATCCACTAGAACAGTAAGCGCCTGCCCCAGATTTTTTCCGTCCAAGTGGACGGGCCGAAGATGTAGCAGCAACGCACGCATTTCTGATTGAGCAACGGCAGCCATTTCCTCAATAAGCTGTACCTGACGTTTGGCTCGCTCCCAATCTCGCTCAATCGTTCGACTAACAGCAGTCGCTGTCATCGATATGGCGAATAACTGCTGGCTTACTGCATCATGCAGCTCGCGCGCAAGCCGCTGGCGCTCTTCGATTACTGCGGTGAACTTGACCTTCTTCGCCCAGTTAGGATCAACCTGCTCTTGTTCTGAAATTTCGTTTTCCGTCGTCTCCCCATTGCTTAGCGTAACTGTAAATCGACGTTTTTTTTGCTGCTCGGTCAGCCGCTTCAGCGATTCCTTTAGCTTGGAGTTTTGCAAATAACCGTTTAATGTAGCAGCCGCTAAACCTGCGCCAACGAAAGCTAGTCCGATAATTGCCCATTTCCCTTGAAGCGTGAAGAGATCAACATAACCGATTCCTTGCAATATGATAACAACCAAGCTGACAATGATCAGCAGCCACAATATCGTTTCCGTTACCAGACGCTTGCGGGCCGCATGATTCGAATGGTCGCTCTTATTGCCTTGCTCCATACGGCTCACTTCCTTCTCTTCGCTATTTTAACCACGATGAAGCAAAAAACATATGAAAGAGCAGACCGCAAAACGGTCCGCTTCCTTCATAGCCTATAGTCTTATTCTTCAGTCGGAGCCTTTGTTAATGAAGTTGTTGGGTTTAGCTTGTTTTTAAGTGCTTGCAGCTGCTCATCCACTTTATTTTTTTTCTCAGCATCTGCTGCATTAAAGCTGTTCGAAGAGCTGTTATAGGAGTAAGGCGTGCGCAAAACATCTGCTTCAGCCTCTAGCTGCATAATTTTCTCTTCCATCCGGTAGAAGCCGCGTGATGCCGAACCGCTATCAATCGTGTTGTTTGTAGTCAATTGCGCCATTTGCTTTTGAGCTTTTGCTACTTGTGCACGGGAAGCAAGCTCATTGYGCTTGTTGCGAAGCTGGTAGAACTCTTCTTTCATTGCGTGCAGCTGTTGCATCAATTCCTCAGCCTGAGTCTTCGATTGTGCGTGCAAATCAGTATATTCTGTTACCTTTTGGTCAAAATAAAGCTTCTCTTCAAGCAGCTTGCGCGTATGTTCTTCTTGTCCAGCTCTTAGAGCCGCTTCTGCTTTTGATTCACGATCTGCCGCGCTGCGTACTGTTTCTTCCAAGCGCTGCTTCATCCGGCGCTCATTCGCCATTTGTTTAGCTACTGTTACTTCAGCTTGATGAATTTCAGATTCCATGTCACGCAAGTATTGATTCAACATAATAATCGGATCTTCAATTTTGTCCAATGCCTCATTTACCGATGCCTTAGTCATGTCTTTCATGCGTTTGAAAATTCCCATATTAAAAATCCCCCTTCTCGTATTTAGCAATTTTGGCTTTCAATTCTTCAATTTCACGACGTAGTGCTTTTTTCTCCAAATCATCCATCATGCTATCGAACTGTGACGATGTTGTAGGCTGGGATGAAGGTGCCGGTGCACTCCAAGAGCCTGGCGCTTGCGGCGGGTTTTTGTAAGGACCGCCGAAAGGCGAATTTGTATGTTGATCGAATCCAGGGTTATAACCTCCGCCATAACCGTTTCCGTTTCCGTTACCAAAGCCGTTTGGACCAAAGCCGGAGTAGACCGGCGGTTCTTTAGGAACAACCAAGCCTGCAATAATATAGATCAGAATAACAGCTCCGCTTGTGAAGATCGTAACGACTATAAGTAGAATCCGCAGCAGCGTCGCATCCACATTCAACATTTCTGCTAATCCACCGCAAAGACCGAATAATTTTTTGTCTCGAGAAGATCGATACAGTTTTTTCAAGACGACCATCCCTCTTTCTCAAGCTTACGTTTCAGCTGCTCAAGCTCTCGTTCAATAACTGACTGCAATGTGTTGCCCGCTTCGGATACGAATTCTTGACCCATTTTGCGAATGTCGCGAAGACTCTTTGCTTCATGCTCCATGCCGCTTATACGATCCTCCAGCTTTCTAAACACAGAACCCGATTGAATGCCTTGATCACCGAAGCCGCTCGTATATCGAGCGTTCATTCGTTGTTGAAGCCTTAGTGATTCCATACGAGCTGCATAATATTCACGCTTGTCATATACCGATTGGTATTCGCTGCGCATCTCGCGCAGCTGTTCTTCAAGATCAAGCGTGTTTTGACGGCTTTGCTCGAACAGCTCACGGTATTGAATTGAACGCTCTTCGCAGCTAGCTTTCTCATGCAATGCGATTCTTGCCATTTGCTCCTCGCCAGCCTTCAGAGCTGTCAACGCTTGATTCTCACGGCGTTCCTTTTGCTCTTCAGCTTGCAGCCATTGTGCTTTCAGGTGATTGCTATGTCCTGCATACTGCTGATACAACTTCTCAGCTTGGATAATATCTTCTCTTGTCGACCAGAGGAATTGATCAATCAACCGTACTGGATCCTCTGATTTCTCAAGCCGTTCATTTAATGTAGCGACAGTAATGTCGCGAACTCGCTTCATAATGCTCATTCAATGTCCTCCTTAACGTTTTGCGGTGCAAAACCAGCTTCATCTATCTTTACATTTTATAATGATTCGCAGCAACTAGAATGCTCTGCGTTTGTCTTTCTTAAAGAGGCTCACACCAGCAACGATTAAGCCGATTGCTAGAAGCAGTAAGATGATACCGCCGAGTTTACCGAAAATCATCATGCCGCCGATTGCAATAAGTATTCCGCCAATCCATTTCTTATTGTTCGACCAACCGACAACCCCCAATCCGATTAGTATGAACGGGAGCAAAAATCCGAATATTGCACCAAAATGAACTCCGACAAAATTAAGTACCGCGATACTGCCGACGATGACAAGCAACACGCCCAAAGCGCTTTTTCCATTCATCTCCATTTCCAACTCCTTTCGACTATTAGAATTTATTCATTTTTCTTTTCTTGCCTTACGTGTGTTGCTCTTGCTTATGTACTTAGTTTAGATCAATTTCTCCTTTTATAAAACGGACTTTCGGCGGTTTTCTCACTAGACTTAGGTCGAGTGGGCAGCCCGCCTCTAGGGTCAAATGCGGGTTAATACCCATATTTTACAGCTTAAACTACTAATATCCCTGTGTTACGTTATTATCACACAGGAGGTGTATACGCTGCCAATGAAAAACTATTCCATTAAGAAACTCATTGTAGCTGGCTTTTTGACTACCGTATTATTAAATACTGGGACCATTCCTTTCCAAACAAATGGACATGTCTATGCAGCATCATCATCGGTGGAGAAAATAATTGCAACAGGAATGAAATACTTAGGGACACCCTATGAGTTCGGCTCTGATCGAAGCACAACGAAAACATTTGATTGTTCAGATTTCACCAAACACATATTTGAAAAAGCAGCGGGCGTAACGCTTCCTTCTACCTCTGCTCTGCAAGCAGCTTATATTAAGAAAAATTCAGCGATTCAAACAGACTGGAAAAACCTAAAGCGCGGTGACCTCATGTTCTTTATGTCCTATCACGGAAGCAGTACGGCAGGTTATTCGCGTTTAACGAAGTCAAAACAAACGATTACTCATGTAGGCGTTTATTTAGGCAACGGAAAAATGCTGGATACTTATTCTAAGGAAAGCGGCGGTGTACGAATCGACAACATCGACAATACGCATTGGGAGTACCGTTTTGTTTTTGGCGGAAGCGCTCTCTAGCCGTTTTCTTATCATTAAAAAGTGCCGGTCCAGCAACGAAAGCGCATGGCCGGCACAATTTATAAGCTTTGAAGCTTATTTGCTTGTAAGAAATTGATCGAATTGCTTTTGCTTCTCCGCTATTATTTTCTCGATACCTGCCGCTTTCAGCCTCTCGATATACTCGGGCAGTATTTTATCCACATCTACAGATCCTGTTTCAAGCGCAGTTTGGTACTGCCTATCCACATTGCCGACCGCAGCTACTTCAGCCCTTACCGTATCTCCATTAAATACGAAGCCAAGACCTGGTGAAATTTTTGCCTCTTGGTTAAATTGTTTGAAGCTATTCCACTTCATTGGGTCTTCACTTTCCCATACATAATTTAAAAACTGATTGCCGAACATCCAAGTGGTTCCTGGATTATAATTTTGCGTATACTCCGTAGGCCTAATCACATTCTCACTAACCTTTATATAATGCCTGCCTTCAATTCCGTAGTTCAATAAATTGTTTAAGTAAACATCCGTATGCAGCAGATTAATAAACATCATCGCTCGCGCTGGATCTTGTGAGGTCGAAGAGATAGCCAGCATGGCCCCCGCGGTCTCTGACGTTGCTATCGTCTTCACATTTAACGGCAGCTGTGCAAGCTTTCCAATCATACCCGTCTGAATCGCCAGCTCTTCACTTTTGCCGGGCTTCAATGCGCCAGTTATTGAAAAAACATCGCCGGATCTCAGCGCCTCGCTGTTCATCGTCTGATTCGTAGCCGCATCTTTATTAATGTACCCTTTTTGAAAAAACTTGCGTGTTATGTGCAGTGTATCTATATAACGTCCCACTTCATAGGCAGGCAAAACCTTAGTGCTTTCTCCATCCTTCAAAATGACCCCAGGAATCGATGTATCTCCTAATGCATCAAAATTCCCAATGTAATGTGTATTAAATGATTCCCCCATCTTCAGATAAAGGGGGGTGATCTCCGGCTTTTTCTCTCGGACAATCTGATAAACTTCATCTAAATCTTCTATACTTTTCACTTTAGTCATATCTATTCCAAGCTCTTCAGCTATATCCGCGCGATAGATAATGCCTCCCTGCGCAGCAAGCTCCTTGTTTGTTGGAACGGCATAATTATGTCCCTCAATCTTGGCGCCTGCCAGAAATACAGGGTCAAGCGATTGCAAAATGCCTTGGCCATACTGATCTAAAAGCTCATCAACGACTAAGAAAGCACCTTTTGACACATTAATCGCGTGTTTATTCCATTGCGCTGTAAATAAAATATCAATCTTTTCACGTGATGCGATCATCAGATTGACTTTATCGTCCCACGGTCCCCAGTCAATTGGAATAAGGTCTATTTTTGCATTTATTTTCGTTAATAAGTAGTCATTCATGGCCGCTTCTATTTCTTCTTCATCTTTCTGCGGTGCACCTGTATATACAAACTTAAGCGTATACGCTTTTAATTGATGAATGTCAGAGTTATCAGCTTCATCCATTTCTCCCGTATCTAATGAAACGCTTTCATTATTGATTTCAAGTTGGCTCTTGGATTCACTGTTGCTCCATTCCGGTTCTGTGCCTGATTCATTTGAACAAGCTATGACTAGAAAGAAGCAGGTCAGCAGGAGCATCCTTGCACGCATCAAATGGTACATCGATCGAGTCATACCCGCATAGCCCCCTACTGCATGGATGAATTGCATTTGTTAGCTTAATTGTAAGGAATACACAAAAAATTGCAAGCAAGAAAAACCCGCGCCTTTAGAAGGCGCGGGTTTCATTGATCGTAACAACAGGTTGTTTACTTACTGGCTAGGAACGCATCAAATTGCTTTTGTTTCTCCGCAACCACTTTATCAACGCCTGCTTCCTTCAATTTCTTATCATATTCAGCTAACGTTTTATCGACGTCGACCGAGCCTGTTTCAAGCGCTCTTTGATATTGACGGATTACGTTTGCCAATGCTCCAACTTCCGATTTCACTGGCTCGCTGTCGAATACGAAACCAAGGCCTGGAGAAACCTTCGCATTTTGGTTGAACTCTTTAAATTTGGCCCACTTATCTGGGTCCTCTGTATTCCAAACATAGTTCAAGAACTGACTGCCGAACATCCAAGCCGAGCCTGGGTTATAGTTAGCTGTATTTCCTGTAGCTGTTATGATTTCTCCACTGCGTGTATAATGGTCGCCTTCAATACCGAAGTTAAGCAAGTTATTGATTTCCTTGTCAGTATGAAGCAAATTAATTAACATCATCGCACGGTCTGGGTCCTTAGAAGTGGAAGAGATTCCTAGCATCGAACCAGCAGTTTCAGATGTGGCGACTGTTTTTTCTGTCATCATGATTTGAGCAAGCTTCCCAGTCAGGTTAGAAGCGCTTGCAATCTCTGCGTCCTTGCCTGGTTTCATTGGCTCAATTGTAGAGAATACGTTGCCTGCCTTCCAAGCGTCTGCTGAAGCAACTTGTGTAGTCGCAGCATCTGCGTTAATGTAACCTTTCTTGAAATAGTCACGAGTCAGATTTAAATATTGCTTGTAGCGGTCAAGCTGCTCCATAGGCATCACTTTAGTATCGTCTTTATCTTTAAGAATGGCGCCAGGAATCGTTGAATCGCCCAAGAAGTCGTAATTGGCGAAGAAGTGCGAGTTGAAAGCGCCTGCCGTTGTATACAGCGGAATTAATTCCGGCTTTTTCTCCTTAACGACGGCATATACAGCATCAAGATCTTCTGGTGTTTTCACATTGCTCATATCAATGCCGAGCTCATCGGTAACATCTTTGCGGTAGACGATTCCGCCAGCAGCCGCGAGTTCCTTGTTCGTTGGAACACCGTAGTTT
>NZ_JBFTSN010000343.1:0-6969 GCF_056400045.1 Paenibacillus sp. 01L418 | reverse complement strand
CCTTCCTGCTTCTATCCAGAAAGAAGTTATCGATTTCAGTATTTCCAATGTACGCATTCGTGAAGGATTCGCTGAATTTCTAAACTATTGCAAAGAGCAGCAGATTGATTTTTACGTAACTAGCGGCGGCATTGATTTTTTTGTTTATCCTATTCTTGAAGCTTTCGACATACCAAAAAATCATATTTATTGCAATGGCAGTGATTTCAGCGGTGAGCAAATTGAGATTTTGTGGCCAAATCCGTGTGATGCTCATTGCACCAACAACTGCGGCATGTGTAAAACAACCATTATGCGTCGTTTCCCTGAAGAGCAATTCGAGCGCATCATTATTGGCGACAGCGTAACCGACTTTGAAGGCGCTAAGCTTGCTGATATCGTCTATTCCCGCTCCCACCTTACGGTGAAATGCAAGGAGCTCGGACTGCCGCATCACGAATACGAAACATTCCACGATATTATCAACACTATGAATGATGAAAGGAAGTCAACAAAATGAGTTTTGAGCAAATTGCTTTAGAAGACAAGCAGCGCGCTTTATCTGAACTTCGCGACGTTAAGGAGCTGTTCGCTTCACGCGGCTGGTTCCCTGGCACCAGCGGCAATTTATCGATCCGTGTAGGCGACTATAACCCCGACGAATTTCAATTCGCTATTACGGCAAGCGGTAAGGACAAAACGATTCATACACCAGAGGATTATTTGTTTGTTGATCAAGATGGCAAGCCATGCGAAACAACACGCTTAAAACCATCCGCTGAAACACTGATCCATTGTGAAATTTACAAATTAACTGGGGCTGGCGCTATTTTCCACGTGCATACCGTATTTAACAGCGTAATCTCAGAGTATTTCTGGGATCGCAAGTCTGTGCCGGTAGATGGCGTTGAGCTGATCAAAGGGTTTAACATTTGGGACGAGGAAGCACACATTGATATTCCAATCGTTTCGAACTTTGCACATATCCCTTCTATCGTACCGGAAATAACGGAGCGTATATTGAAAAACATACCTGGCATCGTGCTGCGCAAGCATGGCATTTACGCTTGGGGAGCAAACGCATTTGAGGCAAAACGCCACCTTGAAGCATTTGAATTTATTTTTGAATATGTATATCGTTTGGAATTGCTGCAGCATGGTAAAGCTTAAGCATTTTCCAGCTCGATCATTTCATTTTTTAGAAGGACTTTCTCCCGCTTCAGCACTTTTTATGTATCACAGCGCTGATTAGCGGGAGATTTTCCAGCTAGATTATAACCCATCTAAAAACATGACCATCAAAATGATAACTCTTCCTGAATGATATGTAATCTTTGCTCTTCCCTTCCCGATCAACTGTTATTGGATAACTGATCCTGCAGCATACTCCCGCCTTTCTCTCGACGTTTCATTAATCCAAACCATTAACTCATTTTTGCTAATATAAAATTTCTCACCAACTTTTATGTAGGGGAACATAACGCCAGAAAAGGACCCTGCTGTAGTCAGCTGAATTTGCTCTGTATGAATGATTTGTTTAATTTCATTTTCCGATAAATGCAAATAATTTGCTGCCTCTTCTATCGTTAGCAAAGGTTTTTCCATGCTTATCGTGATGTCGGACTGTTCTTTATTAGGCACTTCGTTTTTCTCCAAAAACATACAGCCCACTATAAAAGATACTCCGAGAATAAAGCTTGCTGCTATCATTGATTTACCGTTTGAAATAACCATCTTCCTCCTTCGTTGTAAACACACTCACTCTTTTCCATAATAAAAATAAACTTGTCCCGCCGTCTCTGATATCCGTTCGTTTTTAAAATAAATGCCAGAAGCATCATCTATCCCATAACCCGTTGACAAGTTGGTTTTGGAAAGTGCAGCCAATAAGTTCTTTTCTTCATCCCATTTTGAAAAATGCGCACTAATGACGCAATGATTTATTAATCCAAGACCTTTGAGGAAAAGATGCTCATTCGCTCTGTTGTCGATGGGTGGAATTACACATACATTAGGACTGATTAAGGCGCCAGCCGAAAAACCTGCAACTGGCACGCCTTCTGTGTATAATGCTTTTATTATTGTGCCGAGCTTTGTTTCCACGATATAATCTCGATAAAGCTCAGTATCACCACCGCTTATAATCACTCCTGTAGCTGATTGAAGCTGTTCCAATAAATCGGTTGATGGTGATGCATCCAAGGCGAAATACACAAACTGATCAATATCATGAAAACCTATTTGATCGGTATATTTCGTCATGTATTCTTGCCAACCTTCTTGCTCAATAAATAAGATAACTACTTTGCTTAACCCTTTTGATGCCAGAGCTCCAAATTTTTTTGCTAAGCTTTCATTGAACGGCGCTCCACCGCCAAACAAAAATAAATGTTTATCTGACATAAATATCCTCCTTGTAGTTAAAGCTTCAGCGGGATTTAGTCGAATCACTTTTATCGTAACCTAACTATAAACTATTTTTTAAATGTTTTACCATATTTATCTGCTTATATGAGTAAACTCGGAACAATTTGTTGTCTATAACCATCATGTTAAATTCTTCATTTAACATAAAAAACGGAGTCAACTATATTGACTTTAACGTAACGTAAACGTTCATAATGGCAAGAGGAGGTGGCTCTATTGAAGGTGCATGAAGCTGCAAAACAACTCGGTGTCACGCCGCGTACACTTCGTTTTTATGAAGAAAAAGGTCTAATTCATCCATATAAAGCAATAGAGAATAAATATCGCGACTATTCCATTGAGGACGTCATTCGGCTCCGCTGGATCATATCACTAAGAGAATTGGGCTTATCCGTATCTGCAATACAGAATGCTCTTAACGTGATCAATGAACCGGACGCTTTTATTCGAAGTGTGGATGGCGCTCGTGCATTGCTGTATGAGCAATGGATCACAGCAACAAAAGCGCTGCAAGCGCTAGATGAAACGATTTCAGCATGGCACAGAAAAGGAGCAGCTGAATTGACACAAGCAGAGCTTGCTGCTGAGGAAATTAAACAAAATCGGCTATCGCGAGCCTCTTGGAGCGATCAATGGAATTACGATGAGATAGCGATTCAGCACGGATATAAAGCACCTATCATTACACTTAGCGGTATTCTTTCGGAGGAGCAATACAATATGGCACTGCTGCGAACCGTTGAATGGCTTGATCCGCGGTTCGATGAGCTTGGCTTAGAAATAGGAGCAGGTAGCGGTAATCTCTCCAGCATGCTAGCTGCGGCCGGCACGAAGCTTACCGTTGTCGAGCAATCGACTGAAATGCTCTCGATCATAAGAGAAAGGCTCCCTGCCATTGATGCAAAACAAGGCAATTTGCTCGCACTGCCTCTCGCCCCATCCAGTTATTCTTTTATAGGCTGCAGTTTTGCTATGCATCACTTGAATCGTTCACAACAGCTTCTGGCACTAGAAGAAATGGACCGCGTTTTAATAAATGGGGGACGGCTTGTGATTACGGGGTTAATGGATGTGGACTTGGTTGACGATGATAAAATACATTCTGAAGAGATAGAAACAAAGCTTGCCATACCGCCTAACTGGCATCTTTCCTCTGTATCCGAACATCTGAACTGGTTCAACAAACGTGGATATTCCACTGTCATCAACCGGCTTACCCCATATGTTGGTTTACTCTACGCGATCAAACCTTAGCTATATATAATAATGTGACCCTTTTACATAAAAAAAAGAGCTAAGCCGCATGGCTTAGCCTCTTCCTCCACGAAATTTTTGCGCATGTGCGCGAGCCTCATCTGCATTCGTTACTCGATTGCGGCTCCACTCGATAAGTATCCGATCAATATAACGCAAGCTAAGCTTGCCCGCAAAGACGGCTTCTTTTAGAGCAAAACGAATAATTTCGTCTGTATATCGATCATGATCAAGCCAACCTGAAATTGTCTCGCATTCTATTGGAGATAATAAGCGTCCAAACTCTTGCTCGAATACACTGAATAAGTCCGATGATGGCGCGGCTTGCTGCTTGACTGGCTGACGCTCTGCCTTTCGCGATTCACGCTTCTGCTCCGCAGTTAACGCAGCTGCCTTAAGCAGCCAGCCTGTCCAGTTATAACGCTCTGACTGCATTCCTGTAGAACTGTCAACGTACTCGTCAATTGTAAGAAAATCTTCTTTCATCAGCCGGCCAAGGGATTGTCCAACTTCTCTAACACTCAGGCCCATCCGCTCAGCCAATTGCTCTGGCGTCGGGAAATCATTCATGTCCGCTTCCATATAAACCATGATTTGCAGGAGCAGCATCGCTTCTGTATCCGACAATTCCAGCTGGCGGTATGTTCGCAGCAGCATCGCCGATACATAAACGCCGCCTTCCTGCAACGCAGCAGCCATACCATGCGAGTAAGCTTTCCATATCTCGTTGTTCACTGCCAGCTGCCTCCTATACGACTACGCCTGTGCAGACGTATCCTTTTGCTTAACTAAGTTATACGTGTCTCTTGCAATGAGGAGCTCCTCATTCGTAGGAACAACTAAAACTTTAATGCGTGAGCTGTCCGTCGTAATCTCACGAATATCTTTGCGACGCTCTGAGTTGCGCTCTTCATCTAGCTCAATACCCAAGAATGAAATGCCTTCGCATATCGCTTTGCGTAGAGCGACAGAATTTTCTCCTACTCCAGCAGTGAACACAATCGTATCTACACCGTTCATCGCCGCGGCATATGCGCCAATATATTTTCTAACTCGGTAAGCATACATGTCAAAAGCAAGCTTTGCGTTTTTGTCGCCTTCAAGCATCGCCTCTGTTACCTCGCGCATATCGCTGCTAATACCGGAAATAGCAAGCATACCGCTATGTTTGTTCAGCATAGAATTTACTTCATTTAAAGTCAATTCCTCTTTATTCATTACAAATGGCACGATCGCTGGATCAATATCTCCGCTCCGGGTACCCATCATAAGACCTTCAAGTGGAGTCATTCCCATACTTGTATCAAAGGACTTGCCGTTCAAAATGGCTGTACAGCTTGCGCCGTTTCCGATGTGGCAAGTAATCATTTTGATTGATTCCAATGGTTTTTGCAAATACTCTGCTGCATGTGCGCTCACATAGGAATGAGACGTGCCATGAAAACCATATCTGCGAACCTTGTGACGACGGTAAAGCACAGTAGGAATTGGATATAAATACGATGTGTTCGGCATGCTTTGATGGAATGCCGTATCGAATACTACCGCTTGAGGTACATCAGGCAAATTTGTTTCTACCGCCAAAATACCCATCATATGCGCTGGGTTATGAAGCGGCGCCAAATCAAACAATCGACGAATCTCGAGCTTAACCTCTTGCGTTACAAGCACTGAACTGCTAAATGCTTCGCCRCCATGAACGATACGATGGCCAACAGCTTCGATTTCGTTCAGATTAGCGATCGCTCCGAACTCCGGGTTGGTAAGCATATTGATAACCTGCTTAACAGCAGCAACATGATCCAATATTTCACTAACTTTACGAACCTCGGGCTTGTCAACTGGTTCATGAGTAACAATCGAAGAATCCATTCCGATACGTTCCACACGTCCGCTTGCCAGAACTGATTCGTCACGCATGTTGTATAGCTGATATTTTAAAGAGGAGCTTCCTGCATTAATTACGAGTACTTTCATTTAAATCCGATCCCCATCCGTATCATATTTGAAGAAGCCGATTCCTGATTTGGCTCCGAGATGTCCAGCGCGCACCATTTTTTTCAGCACGATCGAAGGACGATATTTCAGCTCGCCATACTCGCGGAACATTCTCTCAAGAGCTGCCAACACGGAATCGAGACCGAAACGGTCACACATCTCGAAAGGTCCATGCTGGAAGGAATAACCGATACGCATTGCGCTGTCAATATCCTCAGCCGACRCGACCCCTTCCTCGAGTACATGCAAGGCTTCGTTAATAAATAAGCAAATGAGTCGTGTAGTTACGAAACCAGGAGATTCAAATACCATAACTCCTTTTTTGTTAATAACCTCTTCCACAAAATGTTTCGTACGTATAAATGTTTCCTCTGACGTCTTCAGACCACGAACAATTTCCACGAGATCAATCTTGGATACTGGATAAATAAAATGCATGCCAATTACGCGGCTCGGCTGCTTCGTAAAGCTTGCTAGCTCAGTTAAGCTTAGAGTAGATGTATTGCTCGCTAAAATAACATTTGGACCGCAAATTTGATCAATTTGTTCAAATACAGCTTTTTTCAATTCCAAATCTTCAGTTATCGTTTCAATAACAAGCTCACAATCCGCTAACTTCTCGTAGCTTGTTGTCGCCTCTATTCTATTCATAATCAGCTTCTTCTCGGAATTCGTGAGCGCCCACTTCTCGATTTGTTTATCCAAGCTTACTTCAATCATTTGTTTACCATAATCTAGGCGATCGTCCGAACGCTCGATAATGATAACATCCAATCCTTTGGAGGCCAGCATTTCCGCGATCCCTTGACCCATCGTGCCTACTCCTACAACTCCAACTGTTTTGATATGCAATGTATTAGCTCCTTTAGTGTGGGGAGAATTCTTCTTAAAACATAATAGAAGTTTTCTCTGCAAAGATAGTTCAATCTTATTATAACGAATTTCATCAAAAAAAGAAGGCGGACGACAACTCCGCCTTCAAATTGTAATATTGTAAACGCTTCATGCTGCTGTATTGGAAGAAAAGAGCTTTCTAAACTCATCTCCGCTCAATGTTTCCTCACGCAGAAGCGTCTGAAGAGACTTGATAAACACTTCTCTATTCGACTCAAGCAGACCTTTTGTTTGCAGCATCAGCTCATCCAAAATGGTTCGATTGATGCTTGCCCATCCATCTTTTGTCATCATCGAAGAATCAATAATGCCAAGATCAGTCAATCCCGATTCCACTAATGTTTTGACTATATTCATCGATTGTTCGAAGTCACCTCTTGATCCAGTGCTCCGATCACCATAAAACATTTCCTCAGC
>NZ_JBFTSN010000342.1:0-6980 GCF_056400045.1 Paenibacillus sp. 01L418 | reverse complement strand
AGCTAATATACAGCATTATAGCTGCTGTCACCTTAATTGCGGTTGTTGCTGTGCTTATTCTCAATAAGCATCAAGCGGAATCAGTGAATGAAACGGCTGCGCTTCAGACGGAAGCACCTGCTGGCAGCGTCAATACTGAAGATGGCCAGCCTACAAGCACGATTGAAGCGACTCCGGCTCCAACCTTGAAGCCAACTCCGACGCCGGAACCATCGGTTGAGCAGGATATTCCATCGCTTGCGGAGACATTCGCTGATTACTTCCCGATCGGAGCTGCCATCGAGCCGGCCCAGATGGAGGGCCTAAAGGCAGAGATGCTCAAGAAGCACGTGAATTGGCTTGTTGCGGAGAACGTGATGAAGCCCGATGCGATTCAACCTACGGAAGGTAAATTCAATTGGGGGAATGCGGATCGAATCGTAGCGTTCGCGAAAGAAAACAACATGGAGGTGCGCTTCCATACCTTGCTTTGGCATAGTCAGGTCGGCGCTTGGTTTTTTAAGGATGCGGAGGGCAAGCCGATGGTTGAGGAGACAGACGTGGCTAAGCGCGAAGCGAACAAAAAGCTGCTGCTGCAGCGAGTCGATACGCATGTCCGCACAATTGTCGAACGATACAAGGACGATATCCAATCATGGGACGTTGTCAATGAAGTAATAGAGCCAGCCGATCCGGACGGGATGCGAGCTAGCGAATGGTATAAGATAACGGGTACAGACTTTATCGAGACGGCATTCCGAGCGGCACGCGAAGCGGGCGGAGCCGAGGCAAAGCTGTACATTAATGATTACGGAACGGACAATCCGGCGAAGCGAGACCGATTGTATGAGCTTGTGAAGGAAATGCTGGATAAAGGCGTACCGATCGATGGTGTCGGTCATCAGACCCATATCGACCTATTCGGGCCGACGGTGAATTCTATTATCGAATCGATGAAGAAGTTTGCTGAGCTAGGTCTTGATAATCTCGTTACCGAGCTGGATATGAGTCTCTACGCATGGAACGATCGCAGCGATGTTGGCAGCGATATACCGGTTGACCTGCTGCAGAAGCAGGCGGATCGATATCGCGAGCTGTTTGAGGCTTTCAGAAACAATAAGGACATTCTTAGCGGCGTCGTATTCTGGGGCATCGCGGACGACCATACGTGGTTGAACAGCTTCCCGGTGACGCGTACCAACGCGCCATTCCTGTTCGACAAGCAGCTCCACGCGAAGCCGGCATTCTGGGCCGTCGTCGATCCATCTGGGCAAGCACGACCATAAAAGTATAAAAAGTACCGCCTATAATTTGTGTAGGAAAACCTATAGATAGACGGGTTGTTGCCGAGGCGCATACAGGCTAGACTGGTTGGATGATGGACTAATCCAGCCTTACTAGGAGGAGCTAGCGATGAACAATACGACAATAACGAACCCGGTCATCTGGGCAGACGTTCCGGATCCGAGCGTGATCCGTGTAGGATCGACCTTCTATATGGTAAGTACAAGCATGCATTCGATGCCAGGCTGTCCGATTATGAAGTCCGAAAACCTGCAGAATTGGGAGCTTGTTAATTACGTATACGAGACGTTCGAGGATAATGACGCGCACAATTTGCTTGACGGTAAAGGCATTTACGGCAAGGGATCATGGGCTGCCAGCTTACGCTATCGCGACGGTATCTTTTATGTGTGTTTCTCGAGTCTGGATATGAATCAGTTCTATGTGTATACGACTGAGGATATCGAGAACGGGAAATGGGAACGAAGCGTTATTCAAGGACTTCACCATGATCCGAGCATACTGTTCGACGACGATGGCCGTGTGTTCGTCTTCCACGGCAATGGCGATATTCGAATTACAGAGCTGTCTGAGAAAGCAACTGCTCTGAAGCCGGACGGCATCAATCAATTGCTGCTCGAGACGGAACGAGACGGAATTATGCTTCGTGCCGAGGGCTGCCATGCCTACAAAATCAATGGTTATTATTATTTATTCTTCATCGATTGGCCAAATGCAGGTAACAAGCGCCGCAGACAGCTATGCTATCGTTCACGTGATCTGCTCGGTCCATACGAGCACAAGCTAGTACTCGATGATCAAATGGATTATCGCAACAATGGCATCGCACAAGGTGGCATTTTTGATACGTCAGAAGGGGATTGGTATGCGGTACTGTTCCAGGATCACGGGGCCGTTGGCCGTATTCCATGCGTTCTGCCGGTCGTTTGGGATAATGACTGGCCAGTTCTGGGGCAACAGGGCAAAGCGCCTAAGACGTTCGAAGTGAAGCTGCCCAGCTCGGAGACAAAGCCGCTTGTCATCAGTGATGAGTTTGATTACGGGGAGAATCGTCTAGCGCTTCATTGGCAATGGAATCATAATCCCGACAATGGTAAATGGTCGGTAACGGAGCGACCGGGCTGCTTGCGCCTAACGACGGGTCATATCACGAATAGCGTAGAATTTGCCCGCAATACGTTAACACAGCGTACAGAAGGTCCGGCATGTGTCGGTACAACGTTTATGGACATCAAGGCTATGAAACCGGGCGACCGTGCAGGGTTAGTGTCGCTGCAATATGCTTTCGGCTCGGTCGGTATTCAGGTCGATGACAACGGCGATTTTTACGTAGCAATGTGCGTCAATGGCAGAGTGGACGACGGTCAAGGCGAAATCACAGTTGAACGCGTAAAGTATGAGGGCGACCAAATCTATTTGCAAATAGAGTGCCAGTTCGATAATGGCGATCGCGAGGATATTGCCTGGTTCCGCTATTCCTCGGACGGAGTGAATTGGGTTGTGATCGGAGATCCGTTTCATATGCAATATAGGCTTGAACACTTTATGGGCTACCGATTCGGGCTGTACAATTACGCCACGAAGCAAGCTGGCGGTTTCGTTGATTTCGATTACTTCCGCTATGTGAGTCTGATTTAACTAATTTCGCAACGATAAGGAGAGTGCGCTTGCTTGAATTATAACAATCCGGTTATAAGCGGTTTTCATCCGGACCCAAGCGTCTGTCGCTTTGGCGATGATTATTATCTCGTAACGAGTTCCTTCGAGTATTTTCCGGGTGTTCCGCTGTTCCACAGCAAGGATCTTGTGAATTGGACGCAGCTCGGTCACGTTTTGACAAGGACCGAGCAGCTCGATCTAAGCCGTGCACCAAGCTCCGGCGGCATATTCGCGCCTACGATCCGTGAGCATAACGGAACGTTCTATATGGTGACGACGAACGTTACCGCCGGCGGTAACTTCTTCGTACATACGAATGATCCGCGCGGGGAATGGTCGAATCCGATATTCGTCGACCATCCCGGCATAGACCCAGATTTGTTCTTCGATGAGGATGGAACATTGTATTTCACTTCCTCTGCTCACGGGGATCAGGGGCCTGGCATCTATCAAAGCAAGATTGATCCGAAAACCGGCAAAAGGCTGACTGATCCTGCTTTCCTCTGGACGGGAACAGGAGGCCAGTACCCGGAAGCACCGCATATTTATCGTGTCGGCAGTTGGTACTATTTAATGATTGCCGAAGGCGGCACCGAATACGGCCATATGGAAACGATCGCTAGAAGCGAACGTCCGAATGGACCTTTCGCAAGCTGTCCGCACAATCCAATCTTAACCCATCGCAGCCAGTCAAAAACGATTCATGCAACGGGACACGCAGACCTCGTTCAAACGCCGGACGGAGACTGGTGGGCTGTATTTCTTGGCATCAGGCCGCATGGCTATCCGAATAAACACCATCTCGGCAGAGAGACGTTTCTTTCTCCCGTCACATGGACGGAAGAGGGTTGGCCGATCATTGGCGATAACGGAACGGTCAGCGAGACGATGCCGGCAGGCAATCTTCCGTTGCTGCCTGTAGCCGCTGCCCCAGTTCGGGACAACTTCGATGCGGCGGCGCTTGCACCGTATTGGAATTTTATGCGTTCACCCAACCCGGATAACTGGTCCCTTAGCGAGAAGGATAGTTGTCTAACGCTGCAGGGCAACGAGACGACGTTGAATGAAATCGGAGCGCCTGCATTTCTAGCGAGAAGACAACAGCATTTCGATTGCAGCGTGTCTACACATATGGAATTTGCACCTGAGCGTGACGGAGAGGAAGCGGGCATTACCGTTTATATGAACGATCGCTTCCATTATGAGATTGCTGTGACTCGTATTGCTGGCGTGTGCAAAGTAATTTTCCGTAGAAAGCTTGGCAGCTTGTGGAAGATCGAGAACGAGGCGCCGTGGCCGTTCGATTCTATCGTGCTTCATGTGAGCGCAAATCGCGACCTGTATGCTTTCGGATTTTCTGATGGCAACGGAGAACCATTCTGGTTCGGCCATGGAGAGACCTCTCTTCTTGCAACGGAAGTGGCTGGCGGATTTACTGGCGTRCTCTTCGCCTTGTATGCGACCGGAAATGGCGCCAAATCGGAGTCGCTTGCCCATTTTGACTGGTTCGATTATGAATCAAAGTAACAAATTATCCATACGAACAATAAAAGCTTTTCCCATATTACCTGGAAAACGCTATATTCTTCTAAATCGGCAATCAAATTAAGTTTAAAGTCAACCTATACATGAAGAGGAGGCGATCGGAGAAATGGACAATTCCCGATATGAAGGATCTTTAAAACTTCATAAATCGTTTAGTCAGCAGTTTTTAATTGGTGCAGCTGTAAATATGAAGACGCTGGTCACACAACGCGAGTTGTTGGCTTATCATTTCAATAGTGTAACGGCTGAAAATGAGATGAAGTTCGAGCGTTTGCATCCTGCAGAACACCAATATACTTTCGAGGATGCGGATCGAATAATGAATTTCGCGAAAGTAAACGGAATGCAAGTAAGAGGGCATACGCTGGTCTGGCATAATCAAACGCCTGCTTGGGTGTTCGAGAATGAGACTGGAGGTCTAGTTGATCGCGATACGCTGTTGGAGCGAATGAAAGCCCACATCAATACAGTGGTTGGGCGTTATAAGGGTCAAATTTATGCATGGGATGTCGTGAATGAAGCCATATCTGATAGTAGCGAAGAACAACTTCGTTCGTCCAAATGGCTCGACATCGTGGGTGAGGAATTCATTTCCAAGGCGTTCGAATATGCGCATGAAGCCGATCCCGAAGCGCTGTTGTTCTATAACGATTATAACGAGTCCGTACCTGAGAAGAGGGAAAAAATTTATAGACTGGTAAAATCTCTGAAGGAGAAGGGCGTGCCAATTCATGGTATCGGACTGCAAGCGCATTGGAATCTATCCCATCCGTCACTGCACGATATCCGAACTGCAATTGAACGTTATGCTTCGCTGGGGCTCAAACTGCATATCACGGAGATGGACGTGTCGGTGTTCGAGTTTGAAGATAAGCGAACCGATCTGATATCGCCTACTTCCGAGATGATGAGTCTTCAGGAGGATAGGTATTCCGAGTTATTCCAGCTGTTCTGCGAATATAGCAATGTGCTGACGAGCGTGACGTTCTGGGGGGCCGCGGACGATTATACTTGGTTGGACAACTTCCCAGTCAGAGGGCGCAAAAATTGGCCATTGCTGTTCGACAAGGAACAACTGCCGAAAGGATCGTACCACAAGTTGGTCAGCAGATAGCATAAACGTTTAAAAGCAAGAATATCGTAAAGCTTTCTTTGCTTAGGTGATCATGCGATTCGATACAACATGAAAGCCCTTCTGCCCGGTTATATCAGGGCTAGAAGGGCTTTCATGTTGTATGGTCATTTATTATATATAGAAATGTCGCTTATATGATGTAGGCGATTCCCTAAATATGCTTTTTTGAATATGCAGGTGAAAAGATCAGTAATAAGAAATTCTCAATGCAAAATGAGCTGCGAGTGACTATTGTGTGAAGCCGAAACCAAGAATTGTAAATCGCTTGCTCTCATGCTCTGACGCCATTCTGATTTCTACTGTATGCTCTTTCGATTGCTGCTCCCGAAATAAAATGAGGGCGTGGCAACGCGTCCACTTGACGGTTTGGGACTCCGCCACCTTCACAAGCTTGYCGTCAACCCAAATATCGGCGTTTCCGAAGTCGTTGCTTCCGGAATTTTTATAAATGAGAAGCAGGCTTTTGCAGTGAATCGTCATCGTGAAGCTGTCGCTGCCGGATTCAGATGTATGCATCCAGTTGTCGGGGAATTGGGCTGTGCCGTATGGATGATCATCCATCTCCGCGAATTGGAGTTCGGTATCGGATGCGTAGAAACTGCCTTCCGTAATCTTTGCTACACTAGAACCATTGTCTCTATCCAGCAAACGAACTTCGGCGAAATCGTTGCCGAACATCGGTGGTTTGTCGAGGACGATTTCCTCTTGATTAGGTGCGCAACGATCGGTCTCCATGAATAGCGAGCGCAAGCAGTCGGCCATGATGAGATGTCCCATATTTGTCGGATGATAGATGTCGCTAAAAAATTGCGACTTGGAAATGATGTTGCCCTCGTCCTTCGACTTTTGAAATTGTTTTGTAACTGCATCCTTCACGCTTACCATGGGAAGATCATAATGATAGCCTACAGGAGAAAGTTGTTCCTGCAGATTCCAATCGTTTTCGAACACGCTGAACAGCAGAATGACGGCAGGCGAATTGGCGGCGGCCAGGATTTTCAGTACGAGACTCTCGTAGCAAATCCCTTTCGTCTCGTCGTCAGCGTCATTGACGGCAAACTCCACGACGACGATGTCCGGTTGAACCGTTCCGTTTCTCAGGACATCTCGCTCATAGCGAATCATGCCCAGTTCAGAAGGCGTACCGCCTAAGCCAGCTTTAATAAAGCGAATCTGATTACCTCCGTCCTTACCGAACATCTCTTTAAAAGCGGTATATGTTTGGTGAGCATAGCAGGACGTATGGAGCGGGTCTGCTCCAGCTCCATGAGTAATGGAGCCGCCAATGAAAGCAATCGTAACGTTATCGCCTCTCTTAGCCTTTTCAATGGCGGCTTTCAATCGCTTATTGTTGCCT
>NZ_JBFTSN010000341.1:0-6984 GCF_056400045.1 Paenibacillus sp. 01L418 | reverse complement strand
CTACTGCAGCAGCTATCAAAAGATTTAATATAGCAGGGAATATTTTTCCGATTGGATGTTTAACTCTGAAATGTGTGAGGCACGCCAATAGCATCATGACGCCTACCAATAATGCGGTCCATGCCGCAATCTCCGCATACCAATAGCCGACAATGAGTCCTATGCAGGCAACAATTTGAACGTAGCCCGTAATGACGCGAAACCATTGAGGAAGTTTAATCGAATCAAACAGTTCAACCTGATGCTTTGCTCCAACAATCTTGCTTCCTCCAAAAAAAGCCATGGAAAAAAGCAGCCAGCTTTGAAGAACAATGGCTAGTATATGCATTTAAAATACTCATCCTTTCTATTTTCTAATCAGACACCATTCGGTGTCCTATTTCATAATAGTACACCCACATATGTCTTGTAAAGCATTTATTACGATGTAATTTATGAAAATTTTATCCATTTAACGGTTTGAATACTTAATACTCCGCATGCCAGCTCATCATAAAACATGACGCTTTTATTTTGGCAATATTTTAATGGTGCATCTCCCCATTAGCTATTCACCTAATGAACAGAAAACCACGTCCGATGGACGTGGTTGATTTATTTATTATGGTGGAGCTTAGAGGATCCCTGATTTCTGCCAGCTAAACGCTCTCCTCCTATGGTTAGTTTCACTGCTCCGATCAACTTTCAAAGAAGCCTTTCTGCCTTAGAATATCACATGTATCAATCCATAATTTACTTTGCATCTCCTTCATTCCCCCAGGATGCACTGGTACTATGGGATCGCCGGCTCCAACATTATAATATCCGCCCGATTTTCCCTGATAGTTAGGATCAGTCATTAGACGAATAATGATATCGGCTCCTCTTCGCGGATCCCCAATACGAAAGAAATGGAGTACACGCTCCAGCATCGAGGCGAACCATAGTTCCCTTCCCAGACCCGTAACATTAAATCCCGGATTCAGTGCATGTATGCTGATTCCTGTTCCATCCCATTGACGTGCAAGTTCAGCTGTAAACATAATATTTAAAAGTTTGGTTTTCCCGTATACCGCGGATGAGCCTCTAGAAGTAAAAGGAGCTGTATCAAGTAAATCCGCCGGTATCTTAAGCTCTCCATGACGGCGAGAAGCCTCAGAAGCAACATTAACAACAGTTGCACTTCCTGCTTTTTTCAAGGAATGATGCAAGTGATGGGTCAATAACCATGGCGCAAAATAGTTCACAGCCATCATTTCTGCTATTCCATCTGACGTAATCCTCTGTTCAAATGCATGAAGGCCAGCGTTATTTAATAACACGTCAATCTTAGGAACTGCGTCTGATATTTCTTGACCCAAACGATTGACATCCTTCATTGATGACAAATCACCATAGAAAAAGTTAATTTCAGCTGTTGGTGTCCGCTCCTTGATCATTTTTTCAGTTGCTTCTGCACGACTCTTACTCCTCGCCGTTAGAACAAGATGAGCGCCTCGCTTAGCCATTTCGATTGCAACAAGCTGCCCCAAGCCACTTGTAGCACCAGTAATTACAATTATCGGATTTGCTGTCATCTTCATTCTCCTTTATAAGGATTGCATGTTTTTCACGATCATTTTGACATCTTATTGCTGAAAATATATAATTGATATATATCAACTATATATAAGTGATTGATATATGTCAATTAAATAAAGAGTGTGCTTTCTTTGAAAAATCTAGGTTAGGTGGTACCAATAATGAATGAAGAACGTAAAGACACGCTGAGAGGACAATTAGAGCTGAAGCTCGGCGAACAAATTAACGCCCTCATTAGCGCCTCGCATGCGCTGAATGTCAGAACTTCTGCTTATTTCGATTCCTCAATACAACCTGCGGCTTTCCATATTGTGAGATGGCTGTACTCCCATGGTCCAACAAGCGCCTCTATTTTGGCAGATTCAACTGCTATGGACCGAAGCTCGGTCAGCCGTCTCGTCAAACAACTAGAGATTTTGGGTTATGTAAAAAGGGAAGGCTCCCCGGATGATCGCCGAGCGATACTTCTTACTCTCACAGAACTTGGACGCAAAAAAACATTTGATGCTCTGCGGGATAAGGAAAACGTTTTTTATGAACGCATATCCCAATGGGATAATCAACAACTTAATACATTTATCGAAATGCTTAAGTCCATTAATGGATTTGAGCAAAATAATGAGATCCTTTGAATTGGCCAAGGCTAAAAAATGTACGACATGAACCTAGAAAATCGCCTAATTGGGCTTGCTCGATCATTTGATATATTTCCTTCGAAGCCCTTCACTTCACCGAACTTCTGGGATCGCCCCCTTGCAAGGCTCCACCAAACAATAAACTAACCACTTCAGATGAAGTGGTTAGTTTATTGTTTATGAAGTTTATTTGGAGCCTAACCTCTGACCTCATCGCACAGCAAACTTTCCAAATGGTTTACTCGAAGATTGATATGACTGGGCTTATTCATATTTAATTATCTCCTTTCATCATTTACGGAATCACTTGTCTTAAGTCTAATTGCCATCAATACATCTTCCCAATAAAGCTTCATTTGTTCACGCGTATTCGGATGATCCAGATTTTCTTGATGGAAACTGATCGTTGTTTTGTCAGGGTTATCGGATAGCAGCCGGATTTGCAGCGTCGAAGGTTTCTCCCATTCGTTCTTCTCCCACTTTAAGCGAAGCTGCTGAAACGGTTTTACAACCCTAAATTCGCCAGAAATACCTTCAGAAGTCGTAAAAGTCTCTCCCTTGTGCAAATTTAAGAAAGATAGGCTGCCGAGCCATAATTTCAGCCCTTCGGAAGAGGTAAGAAACGCCCATGCCTCTTCTTGCGAAATCGGAAACGTTCTCCGAACACCAACTTGATAACCCACCGATGCCGTTTGACCAACTATTTTGCCTGATTCGGAATATTGTTTATTGCTCATTGCAACACCTCCCAAATGGTTGTTTGTACTCACTAACTAATGCTTAAAAAACTACGGAGTCAGAGCTCTAACAAACAATTCAATGCTCGATTGCATAAAATTTTGCTGGGTCACCTTAGTGATGGACGACGCACCAAACAGCTGTGTTATGAAAGCGCCATAATTCATCCACATGAAGGTAATCGCCTGTGTTTCCGCATCGGTTGCAATCAGTTTGTTCTTTTCCTGCATGTCTGCAAAATAATTCGTCAATAGCTCCAATAGTTTCCGCGGATGCTTCTGCGCCTTCTCACGAATCTCGGCCAGCTCGTTGTCACTCAAAACAATGAGAAACAGTTTACGGTTTCGATCCATGATCTCATGATACATTTGGCTTATCATGAGCAAGTCCGCTCTCAAATCCCAAATCACTTTTTCATGAAAAATTTTAGTCATTTCAATCGAATAATGATAATGATCGACTGCTTTGTCCAGTAGATTTTGCTTGCTTCCAAAATTGCGGAACAAGGTCATCTCGCTAACGCCTGCCACTGCAGCTATCTCCTTCGTTGATACGCCTTTGTAGCCTTTCTCAGCCATTAAATCGATTGCAGCCAGCATCAGCTTGCTTTTATTGTCGGTGGTCATCCTGTTCTCCAAATCCTCATTTATTATAGTAGATCATAGAATTTTATAGTTAGTACTCACTAACATAATTTCATTTAGAATATCGTTAACTTTCAGAAATGTCAACAGGCGCATTGTTCCTCCGATTGCAATGCCATAGAAATTTTCGTACCACCAAATAAATATGGATTGCTCGATAAACGCATTTTTGGATCTACTTACTCACTCCAATAACTGATATGCTAGCGAAAATAAATCAGTATTGAAGGAGTGGTTGAGAATGGATATGGTTCGTTACAAGATTAGAGAGGTGCTCGATAGCAACAAAATTAAAGCTTTCCTGAGCAAAGCGCGAATTGGCCATCTAGGCATGGTTGATGGTCAGCTGCCCTATGTTGTTCCGCTCAACTTTGTTTGGGCAAATGAGAAGCTTTATTTTCATGGTGCCGGAGGCGGGAGACGCAATCAGGTCATGAGTGTAAACCCTGAGGTTTGTTTTACGGTTTGTGAAGAATATGGAACCATTACTGATCCAGTACCGGCTAAGACAGACACAGCCTATATGAGCGTCATGATTTTCGGCAAGGCCGAGCTCATCGTTGATCTGGACGAAGCTACATATATGTTGCAGGAAATGCTCCACAAATATGTGCCTGGTTATTATAACCGCCCTTTGTCCAAACAGCATGTAGATAAATACAGGTCTGCTGTTTTCAATACATCTGTTCAGGTGTACCGAATTGATCCCCATCAAATAACAGCAAAAGAAAATCCAATTGAAGCAGAAAAAATGTACAAGTAAAAAAAGTATAATGGATGACTACACAGAAAAAACATTGCGCATAGTCTGCGCGTTTCCAGAAAGAAGGCTGAACGAACATGGTTCATTTCGTTGAACAAAATCTTAGATCCGTAAGGGATCAGATGGAATTGGCTTGCCTGCACTCAGGACGCAAGAAAGATGAAGTGAAGCTTTTGTTAGCGACAAAAACGGTTCAGCTTGAAAATTTGCACATTGCCATACAAGCGGGTGAGGTATTATTTGGCGAAAATAAAGCTCAAGAACTTCGTGAGAAATTCCCGCTTATGCAGCAGTACAACCAAGTAGAATGGCATTTTATCGGACATCTGCAAACGAATAAAGTGAAGGACGTTGTTAAATATGTCACCCTCATTCATTCTGTGGATCGTTTGAAGCTCGGAAAAGCCTTGCATCAGCAGCTCCTTAAAGAAAACAAAACTTTGGATATCTTGGTACAAGTCAATACATCATTTGAAGAAAGCAAATTCGGTGTTTTACCGGAATCTGCACTGGA
The DNA here is from genome assembly GCF_056400045.1 of Paenibacillus sp. 01L418. Classification (NCBI taxonomy): domain Bacteria; kingdom Bacillati; phylum Bacillota; class Bacilli; order Caryophanales; family Paenibacillaceae; genus Paenibacillus; species Paenibacillus sp. 01L418. The sequence continues at coordinate 2,130 of NZ_JBFTSN010000341.1, read as the reverse complement.
GTTGGTTCAACAATTGTCTCATTTTGAAACATTAAATGTTAAAGGCTTGATGACTATTGGAAAACTGAATGCTACAAATGACGAGACAAGGCGTTGCTTCCGCTTATTAAAACAAATTCAATCACAGATTATAGAGAAGAAGCTGCCAAGGGTAACAATGGATATTCTCTCGATGGGCATGTCTGGGGATTTCAAGGTTGCTATTGAAGAAGGGGCAACCATTATAAGAGTAGGGACAAGCGTATTTGGCAAGCGATATTTACCGGATGAGTATTACTGGGATGAAACCGCACAAAAATCATCCAGAATGAGTAGAATAAAACAAGCTCAGCAGAAATAGTAGGAAACATGATCATAAATACAGAGACAGATTGACTCAGCTAAGAGACGGAGATGTTCGAATTATAGCAGCATCTCCGCAAGACGATAAATCCCTTTTGTTATTGCTGACTCATCTACTTTAGCAAAACCAAGCACCCACCCTTTTCGATTACTTTCCAAACAATAATGGCTAAGCGGATAAACGCGTACTCCGTTTTCTAACGCTTGGTTCGTAAAGGCTTGTTCGTTAAACGAGTCTTCCGCTTCTAAAAACATGTGTAATCCCGTTTCTACGCCGCTTAGCTTGAAACGTTCTCCTAACCCAGATGAGCTAATGGCTTTCGACATCGCTTCATGTCTGCGCCGATATACGTTTCTGACCCTTCTCATGTGACGCATGAAATACCCATGTTCAATAAAGTGTGTAAGCGTTAATTGCTCCATAATCGGAAGGTGACGATAAGTTAGCTCTTGGACTTGTGCTAGCTGGCGAATGGCTTTTKGGGGTCCAATGATTGCGGATATTCGTATACCAGGAGCAATCATTTTTGAAAAACTCATCATATACAATGTGTTCTGAGATTGCTGGCTAAACAACGTAGGCAACGGGTCGCCGCGATACCGAAATTCGCTGTCATAGTCGTCTTCCACAATCCAAAATTGCTGCTGAGCAGCCATATTCAGCAAGTGTTGCCTGCGGGGCTCCGACATGATCACCCCAACTGCACACTGATGTGAAGGCGTAACATAAACAAGCTTTGATTGTGGGTGAATGTGGTCTACCTGTAATCCGTAATCATCAACAGGGACAGGTACAACATTCATCCGCCGATATTTCATGGCCATCCATGCGGCGGGGAACCCGGGATCTTCTACGGAAACCGTTTCTCCTTCATTTAAAAGTGCTTGAGCGATCAAATCAAGGCTATGTTGTGCGCCCGAAGTTAAAATAATTTGATCGATATGCACGTGAACACCTCGCTCGAGTGACAGATAGCGCCCAATCTGTTCGCGTAGTGGAACGAAACCATAAGCGTTGCCATATGTCCAACTGTCCAGGTCCGTTTCTTTCGAGGCTTGCAAAAATGAGTGTCTCCAGTTTTTCTGAAAATGTTGATCCAAATAAGGCTCATGGGGGCTGAAATCGATCTCAACATTTTGATATTCTTTGCCTCTAAACCAGCTCTGCAAATGACTGACTGCTTCGTTTAATAAAGGTAACTCTGGGGTGTTAGGCCCTTGGGGTTTCACATCCTCTGTAAAACTTGTTCTGCTGGTCCAGTCACTTACCCTTGTTCCGCCGCGCCTTGAAGTAACCGTGTAGCCGCGACTAAATAATTCCTCATAAACAATCTGTATCGTTGAACGAGAGACACCCACTAATAGTGCGAGTTCACGAGAAGGCAGCAGCAACTCGCCTGGCAGCCATTTGCCGGTTGTGATGTTATGGATTGCTTGATCAAGCAGTTGTTGCCATATTGGGCGCTTGTCTTCACGGTTAATTTTCAGCATCCTGTTCACCTCTAGTTGTATTCGGATTAATTTATGGATTGCATTAATATCTTCTAATAACCATTTAGTAACATTCCATTACTTGAAATACTATCATGCTTCTAATTGCGCCAGCAATGTAGTTATAAAAAATCCGCTAAGTCAGGAACAGCTGACTCAGCGGACAAGTACACTCTATTTTAAACTCTGTTTTCCCTGCTTATACATTAAATACACAAAAATGGACCCTCTCTCTGCTTTATCTTATGTAAACTAAACCATACCCTGATATCAAACCGATTCCATACGACAATACTG
>NZ_JBFTSN010000340.1:0-6988 GCF_056400045.1 Paenibacillus sp. 01L418 | reverse complement strand
GCATAACCTCGTAGATACTGATGGTACGCCTAATGTATGAGGTAGTGTTTCTTGGTCGGAAAAAGGGAAGYGATAGGCTGTTCGGACTTTTAAATCAGCGCCAAAATCTGTTTTAAGCCCTTCCGTAAAGCTGCTGACTCTTCGTGCGCTGCCTGATTCCGTAATATGAAATGACCGTGAGAGACTATCGACTGTCCATTCGATAGCTGCTTTGCCATGCGCGTCTCCAAGACCCAGCATAATGCCGATATCAATCCGTTGCACTTCATCCATCGACTGCACGGCCTTAAGCGCCAGCAGATTCGTCAGGCCTGGCGCCAGCCCGACGCTTAATACAGCGGTACCTTGCTGATCGTTCACGCTTTTATTCAAATGCTCCATCGCTGCAAAAAAAGCACCATTTGCCGATACGTCTACATAGTCCGCGCCAGCGAGCAAACAAGCTTCCGCAAAGGCAGTATCCATCTGATCCAAACACATTACAACAAGCTTTACTCGTTCAAGCTGTTGCTTCTTAAGCGGTTCTTCCACTGAAATGCGAAGCGGCTTTACCTTCCCGCCCCCGCTCTGGCAAAATTGCTCGGCTCGCGCTAGACTTCTGCCTGCCGCATACACGTTGCCTGGATAATGAATCGCAAGCTGATTGCATATTTTCCCGCCCACATGGCCGTAACCGCCTACTACAATGATGTCTGTTTTCATAGCTGTCCCCTTATCCTCTCTTAAATCAACATAGCCGTCTAATATATAAGCAGCAGCAAAGCTGTTCATCGTCTCATCCATTATGTAAAATGAATTAAGAATTATTCTCAATTATAGTGGAGATAAAATAAACGACCATCCCATAAATGTGGGATTCCGAATACAGAAATGAAGGAGACTGCGTATGTCTTTAACCATAGATATGGTCAAGCAGCGATTAAATAAGTTGTCCGTTGCCTCAATAACATCACAAGCTTATCGCGAAGCGGCCTTATCCATCATCAGAGAAGCCGTGCCTTATGCTGGAGCCTGCTGTACTTCTGTTGATCCGATGACTCTGCTCTCAATCGGGGCGACAACAGATGAGGCTGTGGAAGCAATTCATCATCAATTATTTGAATATGAATATTTGCATGAGGATTACAACAGCTATGAGCAGTTAGCCCAGTCAGAACTGGCCGCAGCCTCCTTAAGCAAAGCCACTGAGGGCCACTTGGGGCGAAGCGGTCGTTACCAAGAGGTTCTGCTGCCTGCTGGATTCGGAGACGAGCTGCGTGCTGCTTTGCTTTGCGAGGGTTCATGCTGGGGATATTTGACGTTGTTCCGTAAGTCAGGAGAGCCTTTTTTCCTTGAGTCGGAAATTTTGTTTATGGTCGCTGTCGCTCCGATTTTAGCCAAAACATTAAAAAAATACGCTTTGGAGCTTCCGTCGACCGAGGGCGTTGCAGGCTTAGAGGAGCCTGGCTTCTTGGTGCTGTCCGAGCAGCTTCAATTCAATTCCTCCAATGATGCTGCCCGCCGCTGGCTTTCCGCCTTAAGAGGCTTAGAGCAAATAGAAGGCGATACACTGCCAAGACCAATCAGAGCTGTTTGCTCTCGGACGCTGGCGAAGCCAGCCTCTTCAGCGGATGAAACAAAGTCAGCAAAAGTATGTATTCGGATGCCGAGCGGTCATTATTTATCCTTGCTTGCGAGCAGGCTGGATGGGACAAATGGTTTGACCCAGCTTGCGGTATTTATCGAGCTAGCTAAACCATCCGATATTGTTCCGCTTATATCAGAGGCATACGCCCTTTCTTCTCGCGAGAAGGAGGTTATAGAGCGGATCATCAAAGCATTTTCAACTAAAGAAATTGCTAAGTCTCTTCATATTTCTGCCTATACCGTTCAAGACCATTTAAAGTCGATTTTCACCAAAACCGGCGTAAACAGCCGGCGTGAGCTTTTATGGGAACTGTTTTCCCGTCATAACTAATAACCAGAGGTTGATGTCATCTTCAAGGGGTCTTGCAAACTGGGAACGAGATGCTGGCTAACACTCCCCAGATCACAGCTCTAACGAACTGTATCATTCTTATTGTGAACAAAATGCCATGTTTTGAATTTTAACGAACCCCATTAATGTTATAGCATGCTGTATTGGATGTCCTGAGCTGTTTTTCTCGAAATAAGGACGCTGGAGTTCGCTACATTTTCATTTCAAGACAAATGGTTTAAATAAGAGCTGCTGGGTTCGTTAACTGAAAATAGTGGTGCAATCCAAATGGCAGGTGAACGAAGCCCCAGCAGAGCAGCGCTTTGGGATTCACGCAGTCTAAGCTCGATTAACAAAACAAAGCAGGGGCTGTCCAAAACGCAGATAAATCTACGTTTAAGACAACCCCTGCATTACTTGCCTATTGCACCAGATTACCCTTGTTCGATCACACTTGGGTCCATATACACTAGTTCCCATAGATGATTATTTATATCTTGAAAGCTCCAGTTATACATAAATCCATGGTCGATTGGATCTTTAGCAGGTTTACCGCCAGCTTCCAAAGCCTTATTCACAATCTCATCCACTTGCTCTTTGCTTTCGGCGGATAATGTCAATATGACCTCAGCTGTTTTTGATGGATCTGCAATTTCTTTATCAATAAACGTTTGGAAGTACTGCTCAACCAGCAGCATAGCAAAAATATTAGGTCCGATGATCATACAGGTAGCTTTCTCATCCGTAAATTGGGGGTTGAACTCAAACCCTAATTTAGTAAAAAAATCGACTGTCTTATTCAAATCTTTAATCGGTAAATTCACAAAGATGTTTGCGGACTGAAAAGCCATAACCTATCACCTCTTAATTAGAATGCCCTACATGTAAATCATCACTATCATAATAACCTATATTCTAGCTTTATTACTAGTGAATGATAGTTTGTCGATTGCTTTTTTCATACCAATACTCGCACATTAATAAGCCGTTTCTTGCTTACTTCTCCGTTTTGCCTTCAAAAAACAAAGGACGCTTGCATTCATTAGTTCTCTCCAGCTTGTCAATTTCGACTGCGATTTCCTGAAGCCAAACCTCGTCACCTGTCATGCTCGCCATATAGCMAAAATTATATTGTTCGRCAAGTCTTTGTGCGTACTTGGCATTCAATTTCATGCAGGCGTTTAGCTCTGAGCTTTCTTGCTCCGTTAAGCTCCGTTTCTCCTGCAGCAGCCACAGCTCAGCAAGGCGCCAATGAACATTCATCATATCGATCATTCCCATCGTTCTATTAATGACCTTCACCTCTATTCTTTCCCAGTCGTAGCCAAAATAATCTCCTTGCTATTAAAACTCACAAAAAATTAGTAGATTTGCTATAAAAAAAAGAAGAGCCCGTCCCTAAAGGTCACTCGCGACCTAGAGAAACAGACCCATTATTTCATTAATCTATCATGACAACATTCACTTATTAAAGCATCGTATACCGTGTTTCACGGAATGAAGCTTCACCTGCGCCCACCAGACCAGGCAAGCCTGCAAGGCTGGATACAGCACCTGCAAATACGACTTGATCGTCCAGTCGAATGGTCAAGCAGCCGTTAACGACCGTACTCGAAAGCGTATGCCAGACCGTCCAATCGAAGTCTGCCGCATCTAAAGTAACGCTGGACAAAACAGATGCCTCTCCATCAATACATGACGATACGGTTACGGAACCGGCTGTACGATTCAACACGGCTTCTACCGAGTTGCGCTCATCCGTATAAGCGGCATAGACGCCATATTCGGAACCACGCTTCACGAGAATATCGGTATCAAAACAGTAAGCCTCACCTGAGGCAGCATCACCTAGTTTGTCCAATAACCAAGCTGTACGCAGCCCTTGCTTGCTGCGGCAGTGAAGCTCGCCGCCGCTGACACGGCAGATGCCATCGCCGCTTGTCCGCTCAAGCTGCTCAGCAAATGCAGTGCTGCTCGCATCCGTTAACGCCAAATGGCGTGTAACCTCAAAACCTGCGAAGGAAGCAGCTGTATAACGCGTTTGTAAACCTACGCTGCCGCTTGCAATCGGGAATTGTTTATCTATTACCGTAACCTCATCAAGCTGAATACGATAGTTGTCTCCCGTTTTCTCCACACGCAGCAAATGGTATACGGCGAAGTTAAAGCTCTCTGGCAAAGCATGCTCGATAGCTTCATGCTGAATGCCTTTATAGACGGCATGAGCACGTAGTACTCTTCGTCCTACATCCAATAAGACCGACACGTAATTGCTTTCGTCCTGATATGCGGCATAAATGCCATATAAACCGCCGGTATGATCCTTCGACCATTTCACGCTTGCTTCAAGAACATAGTGGCTGTATGCAGACTTCGTGACCGCCCCGGAGATAACAGCACGGCTTGTCTGAAGCGCTTCGCCATTTGCTCTTGTCCAGCTGCCCGCAGCTGCTTGCCACAACTCGCCTAGACCTTCTTCACTACCGTCAAATAAATCACGGAATGTTGGCTGCGCCGGCGCTGTCTGCGGCGTATAAGTCGGGCCGGCAATATAGAGCCGATCACCGCTCCAAAGCAGAGGATCTGCTCGCATCGTCCGCTGCTCACGGTCCATGTCAAGAACATCGTCAGCATTCCGGCCGTGGTAAAACACCCATGAATCTACGTTGTTTGGAGCTCTCACCACGGAATTGTGGCCTACGCCCTCGACACCATCATTTTTGCGAAGAAACGGCTCATATTGATCATCGGAAGGATATTTGTTCCATTCCAGCTCATGAAGCGGCTGGCCTTTGCTGCCGTCTGCCACCGAATAACCTAAAAAATAATTCGGGCGTACATATGCATTTCCGCTGTACATCATATAATGCTTCGTGCCGCGCTTCAAGTAAAAAGCACCCTCAATCGTATGCCAGTCACGGCCGTCGCCAAACCGATTTTCCTCATAGATTTCCTCATCAATAGTAGGCAATACGACAATTTGCGGTTCACCGGCTGGCGTAACCATATCAAGCATTTTATCGACCAGGATGACTGTGCCCGCACGATCACGATCTACGCCTGAATATTCATTATTGGAGTAAAACATATAATAATCGCCTTGCTCGTCCTTCACGACATGCGCATCCAATGAAAACGTGTCATAAAACGTTCGCACGTATTCGAATGGCCCTTCCGGTGTATCTGAAACGGCAACCATTAATCGCTCTTCATGCACATCATCTTCCGTTATCGGCATTGATGATACGTATAAGTAAAAGCGGCCATTCTCATATACAGCGGCTGGCGCCCAATATTCCTTATGCCCTTCCAGCTGAAATCCATAGCCTAAGTGCTCCCAGCTTACAAGATCACTGGATCGCAGCACAACTACGCCAGCTTTCGCGGTTGCATAGGTATAATAACGACCGTTAAATTTCAAAAGGTAAGGATCGGGATGCACGAGCGTCAGCGGCTCCTGCTGCCCTGCGCCCGCTCCGATCTTCAGCGGATTCAAATACGATGCGYCGCCATGATGCGGCAGTCCGATAGATGGTATGTTTTTAGCCATAATAATAGTCCTCCTCCAGCTTATCTACTAGCTCATTAATTAGCTTTTTACTGCGCCTGCCGTTAAGCCTGATTTCATTGCATTCTGACCGAACATATAAACAATAATTGAAGGAATAGTCATCAAAATAAGCGCTGCATAAAGCTGTGCGACCATTTCTGGCGTCTGATTTGTTGTACCCGTAAAAAATTGCGTAGCCAGCGTAACGGTATACATCTCTTCATCACGAATAAGGAGCAGCGGAATGATATAGTCATTCCATGAGTAGATAAACGTAAGCACTGCAATATTAATAATAGCAGGAATGCCAAGCGGGATCATGATCGTTCTGTACATTCGGAAGGATGTACAGCCATCAATCATGCCCGCTTCCAGAATCGCATTCGGAATGGAATCGAAATAGTTTTTGAGAATAAGAAGCATGAACGGTGCGTTGAATGCGACCAATGGCAAAATGACGCCAGAATAGCTATTCATAATGCCAAGTGTTTTTGCTGTAAAAAAGAGCGGTGACATGACCGCTGTCGCAGGAATAGCCAAGCAGGCAACCAGCGAATAAAATAGGACGTTTTTCATCTTGAATTGCATTTTCGAGAATGCATAAGCAGCCAGTGTAGCTAGCAAACCTACTGCGAGAGTTGTACATACCGCGATAAAAAAGCTATTGAAAACGACTAGGAAATAATTGACCTTTGGGTGATTGATAACGGCAAGATAATTGCCAAACCCATTGATGCCGAGCGATTTAATGACGGATTGTACAAGCGGATACAACCAAACGACCGCAACTATCGCTAAAACGGCTTGAATGATCCATTTATCTAATTTGCGTAAATTAATAAACATTTGAGCTCACCCCTTACGGTTATAAATCACGTTGTTGACGGTTCGTATACTGAATTTGCAGCACGGCAAGTATGAGAGCGATGATGAGAATGGTCACTCCTGCAGCAGCGGACATCCCGCCATTAAACTCCTCAATCGCCTTCTTATACACATAGGTAGTCAGAAACTCTGTCGAGCGCCCCGGCCCGCCGCCAGTAAGCAGCGATACGATGTCGAACGTTTTGAGCGAGCCGACAATACCAAGAATGACGAGTGTAGACGTTGTGCCGCCAACGAGCGGAACCGTAATTTTGAACAGCGTCCTCCAAAAGCCGGAGCCGTCAATTTTAGCTGATTCATAGATTTCATCTGGAATGGCTAGAAGCGCTGAATAATAAAGCGTCATACTAAAGCCCATCCATTCAAAAATATTGACGATAATGATCGACATGAGCGCATATTTGGGATCGCCAAGCCAGGATACAGCTAGAAAATCTAGCCCCAAAGCGCGCAATCCTTCATTTAGACTGCCGAAGTTTGTATCCATAATGATACGGAATATAGCTGCAATAATGATCGGTGCCATAATGGTCGGTATGAAATAGACCGATCTGAAGATGGAATGGCCCCGCAGCTTCGCGCGAAGCAGTATCGCC
>NZ_JBFTSN010000339.1:0-7034 GCF_056400045.1 Paenibacillus sp. 01L418 | reverse complement strand
TAATAAGGGAGCTTGGCAGGCGGACGGCAAACCGACGATTGCGCTTGACGGCTTCTTGAATTAATGAGTACGACCTATCCCTCGTTCATTAGAACTGGTGATAGGTCGTTTTTTTATAGCTATAGACGGAGAGAAAGAAACATTATGTTTTCGTTATTTCGCAATGTTTCGTTTTCATGCTACAATAATGGAGAAATTTAGTTGCAAGCTAGTTAAGCTGGCTTGAGGGGAGAGATGAAAATGGAGAAATTAACTATTATTGAAGGTGCGGCAGTCGGGGTCACAGGAATCCTCCTTTCAAGCGAACAATAATTTCGTTTCCCAGATGAGGATTCAACTGTGACTGGTTTTGGCGTTAGCCATATGAATAACCAATTACAGGGGGAATCCGCAGTGAATCAACAAACAACGAATACGGTATTACAATCATTAGGTTGGAACGACTATTTTTCTAATCATTTTGCCGCTTATGCCAAACAAGGGTATAGTGCCGGGCGAATTATATTGGAGCATAAAAACATGTACCGTCTATTGAGTGAGCATGGCGAGCTCATGGGCGAAGTAACGGGTAAGCTGCGTTTTGAAGCAACAGGTCGAGAGGATTTTCCAGCAGTCGGTGACTGGGTAGTTATAAAACCGAGGTTGGAGGAACAGAAAGCTTCGATTCATGCGCTGCTGCCACGAAAGAGCAAATTTTCCCGTAAAGTGGCTGGAGACACGGTAGAAGAGCAGATTGTAGCCGCTAACGTTGATACTGTTTTTTTAGTAAATGCCTTAAATAATGACTTTAATATACGCAGGATGGAACGTTACTTGATCCTTGCATGGGAAAGCGGCGCTGCGCCGATCATCGTGCTGAGCAAAGCAGATTTATGCGACGATTTGGATGCACGCATCGCAGAGGTAGAATCAATTGCGATTGCTGTCCCTATTCACGTAGTCAGTGCCTCGCAGGGAGAAGGGTTAGATCAGCTCGCACCATATTTGGGTATAGGCAACACAGTTGCGCTGATAGGTTCTTCGGGTGTAGGTAAGTCTACACTGATTAACAAATTGAGCGGAGTTGATCTGCAACGAGTCAATGATGTGCGTGGCGGGGATGATCGTGGTCGTCATACGACGACGCATCGCGAGCTTGTTCAATTACCGAGTGGAGCACTGATGATTGATACACCTGGTATGAGGGAGCTGCAGCTCTGGGAGGCCGATGAGGGGTTCCGTGGTGCATTTGATGACGTAGATTCAATTGCAAATACTTGCCGATTCAATGACTGCAAGCATGAGCAAGAGCCCGGCTGTTCTGTCCGAAAGGCAATAGCTGATGGGTCTTTGGAGCAAGCTCGTTTTGAAAGCTATCTCAAACTCCAACGTGAGTTGGCGTATCTAGCACGTAAGGAGGATGCGCGATTGGCAGCCTCTGAAAAAGCAAAATGGAAAAAGATTAGCACAGATATGAAACAAAGAAAAGTAAAAAGATAAGTCATGCGACAGAGCCTTTGAAAGATTAGGGCTCTTTTTTTTATGCCTTCAGCATAGATGCTAACTTGAGGGATCAAGCTGTGAAGTTTTGAAATATGCGACGGAATTCATGAAGCAAAGAAGTTGAATGTTCATTTCGTTAGTGTCATAATTTAGGTTATTGACAATGAGGACAAATGTTCGGTATATTTTGTAAGTAATGCGGACAATTGTCCGAAAAGAGAAGAGAAAATTGGAGGAGGAGTATTCTTGAACGGCCCTACTATGGAGGTTAATTCTAACCTAGATTTTAGCAAAATCAAGAAAGGACCGATCGTTGCCGCACTCATTATTGGCGCATTTGTATCGATTCTGAATGAAACCTTGCTGAACATTGCTTTCCCAGAGCTCATGAGATATTTCAGCATCACGGAAACGACTGTACAATGGCTGGCTACAGCCTATATGCTCGTAGTCGGTATTCTTGTCCCTATAACAGCACTTTTGCAGCAATGGTTTAGCACACGTCAAATGTTTCTCGGGGCAATGATTTTATTCCTTGCGGGTACGGTGATATGTGCGACAGCACCAATATTTGAGTTTCTGCTTGTTGGACGTGTTGTTCAAGCTTTGGGAACAGGATTAATGATACCTGTATTGATGAATACGATTCTTATCATTTTCCCTCCAGAGAAGAGGGGCGGCGCAATGGGATTGATCGGTTTGGTCATGATGTCCGCTCCGGCTATTGGGCCTACTTTATCTGGTCTTATCGTTGACTCGCTTAACTGGAGATGGCTTTTCTATCTGGTCATTCCTTTGGCGGTCGTTTCTATCGTCTATGCAGCGATTTATTTGAAAAATGTAAGTGAATTGACGAAACCAAAGGTCGACATTATTTCCATTCTGCTTTCCTCCATCGGTTTTGGGGGCATCGTCTATGGCTTTAGCAGCGCAGGAGAAGGCTCATGGTCAGATCCTAAAGTTGTCTGGTGCCTGATTGTAGGCGGAATCAGCTTGATTTCATTTGTATGGCGTCAACTTGCGGTGAAGGAACCGATGCTCGATATGCGTGTTTTCCGTTACCCTATGTTTTCGCTTGTAACGGTACTGATGCTTGTACTTATGATGGCTATGTTCTCTACGATGATCATGCTTCCGCTATTTTTGCAAAATGTCATGATGCTTACTGCACTTAGCGCTGGTCTTGTGATGATGCCCGGCAGTATCTTGAATGGTATTATGGCACCGGTCTCCGGTATTTTGTTTGACAAATTTGGACCAAGGGTGCTCGTTATACCTGGTCTCATCTTGATGAGTGTATCCATCTGGCTGTTTTCTGGAATTGATGCAGCATGGACGAGCGGATATGTTGTATTCCTGCATATCTTGATGATGATTGGTATCTCATTAGTGATGATGCCTGCGCAGACGACAGGCCTTAATCAGCTGCCGCGCAGATTGTACGCGCATGGTACGGCGGTTATGAGCACGCTGCAGCAAGTGGCAGGTGCGGTTGGTGTGGCATTGTTCGTCAGCATTATGTCGTCCGGCATGAGAGATTACATGTCTACATCCCCGGATCCGACCAACCCTGCTGAGGGAATACCTGCAATGGTAGCTGGTCTTCACAGTGCGTTTATCGTCGGAGGAATTCTCTCTGTCCTCGCAATTCTCATCGGTCTCTTCATTCGCAAAACGAAGGCACCTCAAGAGGATGAGCTGAAGCAGTCTGCTTAATCAGATTTGTTCGAGTAGCTTGGACAAAATACATCTTTTTAAAAATTAGAGGCAGCCAATAAGTTCAATGAACTTATTGGCTGCCTTTTTTTATCTTTTAATCACCCTACTACCTCAATCTTCGCTTTGAGATTAACTGGCTGAGTGCACCTGCATTTACAAGGATGGTTCCACCAATAATCGTAATGATACCAAGCAGTGTAACCCATGAGATTGTCTCATCATAAAAGAGTACACCGACTCCTACAGCAATTGGAGGAGAGATATAGAGCCATGTAGATGGGAAAACGGGATTCGTCTTTGCGACGAGCCAGTAGAATAAGGTATGCCCAACCATGGAACCAATTACAATCAGATAAATTAATGAGCCTGTCGTCTGAAATGATGCAAAGGATTCAAGGTGCACCTCTTCGGTGAACAGAGATAAAATGAACATCATCGCTCCGCCAACCATCATTTGTGCCGCGTTCATGGCTATTGGTGAAACATCGGACATGCGGTTGATTACTTTTTTGGAATATAGCGCTCCTGATGCATAACAGCATTCTCCTATCAGTATGGCCCCGCAGCCGACAAGCCACAAGGGTGAGACATCCACCGAAAGATTGGGCAAAACTAACAGCAGTACACCGATGCAGCCAATAATGCAGCCGTATAGCGAGTGTTTGGGAGATTTTTGCCGAAGAATAGCCGTTTGCAGCARCAAAATCATGATGGGTCCCGTAGCCGATAACACAGCCGCGAGTCCAGAAGATACATATTGCTCCGCCCAGTACAGCGTAGAGAAGGTTCCAAACGTCAGCGTAGCCCCAGTGAACAGCATCTCTTTGCGCAGCAGCAAGGAGAAGCTTGCCTTGCGTTTCCAAACCATCCAAAGAAACAGAATAGCGCCAGCTAGAAAAAAGCGAAGCCCTGCCGAGAAGAAAGGGGGAGCACCGGCGTCTACTCCGATTTTAATTGCCAGAAAGGTTGTGCCAAATATAAGACATACGAGCGCATAAGCCAAAAAAATCATGTTCATTTCCCCTTTAGATGTCGGATCGAGATTGTTTTTTGTTAATCATATAGGGAGCAAGGCAGAACAGATTGTATGGAACAGAACAGATGAATAAATATTTCGTGTACAATAATGGAAAGAGGCAGCGGCGAAGAGGTGTTATGAACAGATGAAAAAAGAATCGGGAGCGCAGCAAGCCCATCCGTTATTCCGGCAAGTGTATGATTATATCTTGAACCGTGTAGAGCGAGGGGAATGGAAAGCCCATCAAAAATTACCGTCGATACGATTGCTTGCTGAAGAGATCAATGTGCATCGGCTGACGGTATTTAAAGCCTATAGATTGCTAGTTGAGGACGGCAAAGTGTATGTAAAAGACAAATCGGGATATTACGTATCGGAGGACAATGCTTTTTCTGAAGGGTTGGAAGAGAGCACCGTCGTTACCTCTTATGCAGTGAATAACTCGTTATCTGATATTCATCGAATTCCAGCTAAGTATCAGTTCTCTCAAGCGCTGATTGATCCTAATTTGCTGCCGAATTTGTTCTTATCGGACTATGTGAAAAAAGTGTTTGATCTCTATCCTAAGGTTATGGGGACTTATGCCAGCGTTCAAGGGGATGAAGAGCTTCGCGAGTCGCTAAGCCAGCATTTCAGAGAGCATCATCGATTGCTGCTGTCACCTAAGGAATTGTTAATCACATCAGGTGCTCAGCAGGCCATAAATTTGATTGCCCAGATTATGCTTGGGCCGATGGATGCGGTGTTGATTGAGCGACCGACCTACGGCGTAGCGATGGATATTTTTCGCAGGCAAGGCGCGCGGCTTATTCCTGTTGCGATCACACCGGAAGGTTATGACTTAGCAGAAGTAGAAGCCTTGATGCGCACGCATAAGCCTCGTATGTTCTATATGAATCCAACCCACCAAAATCCGACCGGTTATACTGTTCCATCATGGCAGCGCAAATTGCTGGTGGAATTGGCAGAGCGTTACCGCTGCCTTATCGTGGAGGATGATCCATTCCGAGATATGTATTTTGTTGAGCCGCCCCCGCTTCCCTTATTCGCTTATGACACGGAGGGCTGGGTCATCTATATTAGCAGCTTCAGCAAATATATTGCGCCGGGTCTGCGGATTTGTGCTGCAGCCTGCCGATATCCATTCATGGAGCAGTTAATCAAAGCGAAGGCGCTTGCGGATAACGGGACTCCTCAGCTTAATCAGAAAATATTTTTGCATTATTTCGCCTCACCGAGGCTGCAGCAGCATGTGGAAAAGCTTCGTATTGCGCTGCAGGTTCATAAAGAGATCATGGAAGAGGAGCTTGCCATAGCAGGCTGGGAATGGACTGCACCACAGGGCGGGCTTAATTTATGGGTTAAACTTCCAAGCCATATATCAGGAGAAGCTCTTCTTAAAAAARGCAGGGAGCAATCCATTTCCTTCGTTCCCGGAGAAATATTTGACCCGCTAGGCGAGCTGAAATCATGGATACGGCTTAGTTATTCTTTTGCGAGTGAGGCATTATTGCGGGAAGGAATGCAGCGCTTAACGGCTTTATCGCGGACTTTATGATTGAAAGAAATATTTAGTTGCTGAACATATTTTTTGTAACATTGGCGTAACACCCCTGATGTAGTCTGATTCAGGAGGTGCGAGACATGAAAAAAATAATAGCCATCATCATGCTGGCTGCAATCACAGCAAGTGTTCTTGCGGGGTGCAAGGACGACAATAATACGCGAGGCGGGGAAGTAAATGCACAAATAGAAGATGTGGATTTTAGCTTTAACGTAGATCCAGAAACCTTTGCGCTTGAGGTCGAGTCGGGTGGAAGGACTGAAAAAGCATCGGAACCACTGGACAAAATGAATGTTACAAATGTAAAAAACAGCGGAGACCAAATTAGCTGGACCTATCCAGAGAAACAAATGGACGTTGAAATTGAAAAAAAAGCGAACTATGTAGATGTAACGATCAAATCCAGCAAGGTGGAGGAAAATAGCTTTGCATGGCCAATCGTAACGGGCGAGGGGTATATGCTTCCATTAAACCAAGGAAAGTATATTCCAAGCGATGATCAGACGTGGAAAGAGTATTTGAGCGAACAAGAAATGAAGGTCATTGAGTCTTTCTCGATGCCATTTTTTGCAGCTGATAAAAGCGAATACTCGCTGATGTACATTATTAAAAACGCATATAACAATGAAATTGTTTTTAATACCGATAACGCTATCCAGTTTACTTTTCATCATGATTTTMCAGTAATTAATAAGCAAAAGGAATATGGATTTAGAATTTATGTAACGAAAAAAAATCCAACAGCTGTCGCAAAAACGTATAAAGATTATTTGATTGAACAGGGTGAATTCAAAAGCTTGGCGGATAAGGCTAAAGAAAATAACAATATCGAAAAGCTTTACGGAGCACCGCACGCTTATTTTTGGGACAGAACGGTTATTTCAGAAGAAAATATACAATGGCCAAAGCTGAGGAGCAATCTTCCCGAAAAACTGAGAATATGGATTCAGGAGCTATTAAAAACTAAAGTGGAAGATGGAGCAGAGCTTTCATCCGCCTTTGACGATTTAAATCGTTTAGACTATGTAGATAAATACACGATAAATCGAATTGTAAAAAGTTTAAGTGCGGTCATGCAGCTAAAAGAATTTTATGATTCCAAAATTTTTACTGACTTAGATGAAGAAACTCAGCGATTGTTAAGCAGCGGTATAGAAAATTTGAACGCTGTTGAATTGATTGATCTGAATAAACGATTGTTAAAAAGCGTGCTTGGTGCTGCAGTTGATCCCATTGAAAAGTGGGCAGATG
>NZ_JBFTSN010000338.1:0-9985 GCF_056400045.1 Paenibacillus sp. 01L418 | reverse complement strand
CCTCTATGGAAGCCTTCCGTATATTTAAAGCGCAATGGAATCTTTACTTGGCCATTTTTATCAATATATCCATACTTTTATTTATACTTACAGCTGCCAAACCCTCTGAAAACAATATAGGAGAATCGTATATTGGATCTATTGTAAATTCCCCTGCAATGTTGACACACCCATACTTCCCATCCTTAGCTTTCACCGTCACCATACCATCAACAAAGTGCACTGCTCCATCGTAGATCGGAGCTGTTATCATATTCCCTTCAACATCAATAAAAGCTAATTTCCCATTTGGTGCTAAAACTCTGGCGTAACCTTCAGAAAAAATATATGCCTGCTCATATACTGCAGGAATTGCTATGTTTCCTTCTTTGTCTAAGTATCCAAAATTACTACGGTCAGTAAACAACGCTCGGCCACATGAAAAGTTACTCACAAAAGAATAGTTCGTTTCTAATACTGTTGTTCCATCTTTTGAAATAAACCTGCTCTTTCCTTCAACATCACAGGATGCCAGCCCTCCTTCAAATGAAGTAGCAAAATCAAAAACAGGTTCAATAACAAATCCACCATCTCGATCGATATAACCATATTTATAAACTTTCATTATAGTCAGTCCTCTAACTGTAATTTGTGAAAAAATAACTAAATTTATAATGTACCGATTTACTCAAAGGTATCAGGTTATCATCAATTCTATTTTTCATTCCATATGTGTTCGTGCCTCCGTACCTCCTCGGTATTATATGATGTATATCAGTACCCTTCCATGAATATGATACTGGAGCGTTTGCCGTTCTCTATTACATAATGCTTTCCTTCAACGCCCCAGTTGATCAGGACTTGAGCCTGTTCGGACGCCAGGTAGTCAAGGAATTGCTTCAGCCCATATCCTTATCCGTAAGTCAGAATAAGGCGCTGATGCACATTGCGGAGTCTGATCCGATGTACTAGAAGCCAATGCCAATGAATCGTCGTTAATCAATAAAGACCTCTGACTTTGGCCAGTGCCTTTATCAAAAATTCACTTCTATCCTTCGCTTTCGAGGATCTACTATTCAATCCACGATCTCTAAAGTGATCTTGTATACATAGATGCCCTTTTCGATTTTATATTCATCGTGAATATTTTTGGTCCATCCAGTATCTCCACCAAGACCTGCATGTTTGTAATCGATATGAAGGAAAACAGAATCGGATGTGCCAAGCTCGTCCTCATAGGCGGCATTGTCATACTGTCCGATGCTGTACTGATGGATGTCAAAATGGAAGTGACCCGCCGAGGTAACTTTTACGTTGCGGTCATCCGCCGACACATACAAATAACGGACATCTTCCTTGCCCCCGCACTCAACCGGCACGATGTAGGGAACATGCTGTTCTTCAACAGAGCTTTCATATATACCGATGAAGGCAGCCGCTTTACGGTCCGCATAGTTCTCCCATGGCCCGCGGCCATACCATTTGATACTCTTCCAGGCAGCAGGGAAGGTAAAGCTCAGACCGATTCTCGGTAAGGTATCGACATTAGCATTATTCACGACAGTGTTAGTAATTTCAATGCCTTTACCTCCAATCGCATACTCCGTAAGTGTTTCAATGCATCCATGATAAAGAACATGAACCTGAATGATGACTGAGGCAGGCGCTGCATATACCCGGATATTCTTGATCTCTTTCTGATCGGAGTCCAGCCCGAGGCTTCTCCAATCATCTGCATAGTTTAGCGTCTCACCAGGCACACCTGCGTCTATCCCCGTTGGCGGCCGATAGAAATTGTTCGCTCCGCCCGTAAAGTAGTCTTGATTATTGTATCTGACAGAAATGAACTCTGCCGTTTCTTTCGAGAAGACCACGTTCGTATTTTCATTATAAATATGAATTCGATCCGCAGCTTCTTCATATACCAGGCTCCCACTTTGAATATCCCCGGTATGTATTTCATATACGGAATCTTTCAACTCGACCTGGCATGCATAGATACAGGTTCCCTTATTTGCATAATAGGTGTCCTCGTTCAGATAAGCATAAAAATTCAGGAACGCTTCCCCAGAGACCTTGGTTGGATCGTATGGTGCCTGAAGACTTTCGATAGCTCCGGCCGGCGTGTGTAATCGGGGTAATGTACCGTTTTCCACAACCTTCCCGTCGCAAACAAGTTCCCAACCGATGTCCAGGTGGCTTAAGTCCCGATGCGTATAATGATTATAAATTCGATAACTTTTATTACCGGGAACATCATAAGGCCGTTCAAAATAATCGATCTGGACGGGAGCTTGTATATTTTTAATTTCATAGGCAGCCGGTTTCAGCGTTAAATCCGGAAATATAATGCCGTTCAGGCACATATCGGGCGCGGAATCAATAATCTCTTCCTGGAATGCGCCGCCATAAACATATTTTTTGTTCCCAGATTCATCATGCCGGACAAGCGCTTTATCCTGGAAATCCCAAATGAAGCCGCCCTGAAACCGCGGGAATTTATAAATAAGGTCCCAGAATTCCTTGAAATTCCCGTTGCTGTTGCTTTTCGCGTACGCATATTCACACATAATAAACGGCCGCAAGTCATCGCTGCTCGTCATGCAATCCACGATCCAATCCTTCTGAGGATACATGGGCGCCATGATATCGGAAATATTGGCCGGAGGATTTAAGGACTCATACTGAACATATCTTGTTTTATCATATTCCTTCATCCACCCGTACATGGCAGCATGGTTCGCTCCGTAACCGGACTCATTTCCCAAGGACCACAGAATGATCGAGGGATGATTCTTATCTCGCAACACCATCCGTGCTGCACGTTCCATATAAGCATGCGTCCATTCGGGAGATGCGCTGAGCTGGCCGCCGATGCCATGGGTCTCAATATTGGCCTCATCCACAACATATATGCCCAGTTCATCACAAAGGTCGTACCATTCGACGGCATGCGGATAGTGACTCGTTATTGGGGACTCTTAATGGTTTGTTTGACTTTCGCCACATAGTTGTCTTGCAGGTAGGATCTGAAATCCGCAAACTTCGGCGTCTCAAATTGYGTAACCAATTTTCGATCGTGATCATAAAGAGACAGACGCACGTGAGCTTCCCCATAACAGCTTGCTTGATTATTAGGATAAACCGTCACGGCTAAATCGGCATTGTCATAATCACCCGGGAAAAGCGTTTCGATTTTATAATCATGAATTCGCATTCGCGGTTTTGCATAAATCAGAACATCTCTGAAAATACCCGATAGATGCCAGTAGTCCTGATCCTCCAGATAAGAACCGGCTCCGAATCGCATCACCTGAACGGCCAAATGGTTTTGCCCCGTTTGGATGTAATCGGTAATATCAAAAGAAGCGTTAAGCTTGCTGTCCTGCGAATAACCGACGAACTTCCCGTTTAACCACAGATAAAAGCAGGATTCCACACCGGCAAAATCGATAAACAAATCTCTGCCGTTAAAATGTTCAGGAATTTCGAACGATAGGACATAACATCCGGTGAGGTTATCCTCCGGCACATAAGGCGGATTCAAAACAAATTCATCTTGCTTCAGTTGAATTTCGTGATGAGAGTCCGCCCCCTTCCGCGCAAAGGGATACTTAATATTAGTGTATATAGGTTTCCCGTATCCGAACAACTCCCAGTTGGAAGGAACAGGGATATCATCCCATTTGGACACGTCATATGCAGGATGATAAAACTCATCAGTTACTACATCCGGAGATGAAAACGTTTTAAATTTCCAAGTGCCGTTTAAGCATTTTACGTATTTTGACGCTCTCCGGTCGCCGCTTAGCGCCTGTTCCACGGTTTCGTATATTCCATACGGCTCATGCATGGGATGACGGTTCTTGTGAGCGACATGCGGATTCTCCCAGTCTCTGTTCAGCTTCATACGTTTCGAATAACCCCCTCATAAATTGTCTTAATTGGTTGTGCTATGAAAGTCGATACCCTTATAATATAAGGACAAGTTTTCATATAAAATGTTAGGTCTGGTAATTCATTTATCCATTTTGGTAGGTGCGGTGACGATATGAATTTCGATGCTATAAAAGAAAACGATGTCGTATACCGGTGTATCGGAGACGATTTCGACCTGGGCATTTTGTCTTGCGGCTTTATGAGAAAAAGAACGGCAGAGCGCTCCCAGTATGACTTCAGGATCGGATATTACAGCTGTTTGTTGGTCCTGCAAGGCAACGGACGATTTATCTCAAAGGAAGGCACTGTTATTACAATGCAAGCAGGGGATCTGGTACAACGTTTGCCCGATCGTATGCACTCCACCGAAATCGAGCCGAATGGGGAATGGATCGAGTTTTATATCAGCATAGGTTATCCTGTCTATCATTACCTCAAAACGCTAGGCATCATAAATTCCGACCAAGAGGTGCAGCCGACACGACATACAAGCGATATTTTGAATGAATTTGCCGCCCTGCTGAACTCTCTTAAATCCGCTGTAGATGAAAGGCTCCCCTATTTGCTGATGAAAGCTCAAGAACTCATTATCCGTTTGCACGGCAGCGTACATCATACTCAGAGAGAGCACAATGATCATAAAATCTCAAAAGCTTGCCAACTAATCGGTGGCGCCAATGATATTCATTACGATATTAAGGAAGCCGCAGCAGCCGTAAATATGGGCTATGAGAATTTCAGGAAGCTATTTAAAGCCACAACCGGAGTTTCCCCTCAGCGGTACCACATTGAACATTTAATGAAACAGGCCAAAATGATGCTCCTCTCCGGACTCCCCATTAAACACGTAGCCGTTAGTCTTGGTTATGGGGATATTTATTCCTTTACCAAGCAATTTACGAAATCGGAAGGAATGCCTCCAGGACGTTATATCCGTAACCGCCACAGATAAGCAAGAAACTAAGCAAAGGGCAGGAGGATCTTGCTTAATAAAAAATCAGAAAAGGAAAGCGAGATATCGTTCCTTCGCTTCCCTTATCATTCATCAGTTTTTCGACTCTTGAAAATTTCAAAAGACAAGAGTTTAATTAAATCAATCGCAATTCACAGCATGAGAGTGATAAATAAATATAGCATCTTGTTTTTTTTTACTGGAGAATTAAAAGGTTGACCATTATTTTCATTCTGATGAGTATTATTATTGGTAGCCGTATCGTTATTCTTCTGAGGTTCATCATCTTGAGGGTCACATTAGTTTTGATGTGTTGAAATAATTGTTGGTGATTGGTTATTTAAACCAATCGTTGATGAGGTGGATGAAACTGGAGTTTCAGTTGTTATAGCTTCTACCTTTTCATCTAATCCAGATATGCTGGCGAACAATAAACTTTCTGGTTTCAAGAAATTAATCCCCGTCAGAGAATGAAGCAAGGAATTGTTAAGTTGTTCGCCTGTGAAGCGCGAATGAAGAAAACCTTCAGGTATTAGGCGATTCATGACGTTCGATTTCTTCTTGATTTTCGCGGTAGGTGCCGGGAGTCGTTCCCGTGTATTTTTTGAACACCTTCGCGAAGTAGTGCTTGGTATCGAAGCCGACCTGACGGCTGATCGCGCAAACGGTCGAATGAGGCTGCGTTTTCAGCAGCTTTTGCGCTTCCCGGATTCGTAACGCATTCAAGTAATTGACGAGGGTGTCTCCCGTCTCCTTCTTGAACAAGCTGCTAATATAATTCGGATGCAGACTCATGCGATCCGCAAGATGGTCGAGGGACAGATCGTTCATATAGTTCATTTGCAAATAGGCCAATATCCGTTCGGCGTGCCGACTGTAATCAGAATCCGATGCGGCGGGGAGCTCCTCCTTCACGCGGCTCAGCAGGGACGCGATTTCCTTTTTGTCCAAAGGCTTCAGCAAGTAATCTACGACGCCCGAGCGAAGGGCCTGACGGACATAGTCGAACTCGTCATAGCCGGTCAGGATAATAAATCGATCGCATAACCCCTCAAGCCTGGCCTCCTGAATTAATTCGAATCCGTTCTTCTCCGGCATATGGATATCCGTTATCGTCACAGCGGGCATAAAGCGCTTCATTGTCTCTAATGCCTCCGGGGCATTGAGGGCCGAGCAAATGTCGGAACCGACAGGCGCGACTTCCTCGACGATTTTAACTAACCCTTTCAGAATCAAAGGTTCGTCGTCTACGATCAAGATCTTCAACGTCCGCCACCTTCCTTTTCACGATGATAATGCGCAAGCAGGCTCCTTTGCCCGACTCGCTGAGGATTTCCAGTCGGGATTCTCCTCCGAAGAAGCTTTTGACTCGTTCGTTGACGTTTTTCAAACCTACGCCGACCTGCTCCTCTGCCTTTCTAGGCTCGTCGTGCCTGGACAGCCGTTCGCGAAGCGCAAGAAGCTTCTCCGGCGTAATCCCGTTGCCGTTGTCGGTAACGTCGATCGTAATCTCGCTTTCCGTTTCCGTCGCCTGCAGCGAGATATGGACGGGTCGAAGGACGGCGGAAGCTCCATGCACGATCGCATTTTCGATAAGCGGCTGCAAAAGGAATCGCGGACAAGCCAGCCGTTCGGCATCCAGCGCAACTTGAATTTCAAAAGTCAGCCTGCTTTGGAGCCTCATTTTGTGGATGTTCATATAAAAGGAAACCATCTCGATTTCCTTCGCAAGAACCGTTTCTTCCCGCGCGGACGACAAGCTGTACCGCATCAGTTTCCCGAACCAGAAGGAAATATCGGCGACTTCCTTGTCGTCGTTAGCCTCGGCGACCATGCGGATCGTCTCGAGCGTGTTATAGAGGAAATGAGGCTTGATCTGCGCTTGCAGCACCTGGTATGCCGCTTCTTTGTTGCGCATTTCAGCTCGATGGACGTTGTTGATGAGCTCGTCCATTCGCCGGACCATCGCGTTATAGGTGACGATCAGGAAGCCGATTTCATCCTTTTCGAACTTGCCGTTTTTGATCGTCAGCTGCCTGAGGTTATTGTCGTTCAGCGTACGCATATGCCGGGCCAACCGAAGAATCCGTTTGGTAATCGTCGAAGCCAGCAGGTAATAGGCGATGGATAGAGCGATCAACAGCAGCACGATCATCGTCACCAAGACGATTTCCTTCTTCTTCACGGAACGGAATACTTCTCCCACCTGACCGGTGACGATGACGCGAACGTCCAGCGGCTCGAGCTTCAGCTGATTGACGATCGTTTGCCGGTTGATAAAAAATTTCCTGTCATCCGCTTGCAGAAGACGCAATGTCTTCTTGTCCAACGCCGGCGCTTCGTTCGTCAACGGATCGCCCTGTCCGGACAACAGCAACGCTCTCCAACTTCCTTCCACACCCGCGGCCGCATAGAAGTTATGGATTAAACTTTTGCGTACCCGAATTTCAAGAAGGCCGATTCGCTCCGTAATTTGCGTATTGTAAATGTACTGGTAATAGATCAGGTCCGGATCCGACGCCGCGGGATCGGCGCGCAGCCATTTCCCCTGTCCGGCTTTCAGGGACGAGACGGTTTGTTCCGTTTGCGGATCCAGCATAGACCGGTCGCGAAACAGATTGGTGATGGGCAATACCCGATCCTTCATCTTATAAATGACGATGGATTCGATCTCCGGATTAGCGAACATCGATTGCGTGTTCAGCGGGAGAATATAGCGGGTAAGCGCGTAGATGCTGTCCGCGTCGGATTCGTATACGCCGTCCAGATAATCGGTCAAGTAAGGATTGTATTGCAGCACCCGGTGGACCGACTGAATTCGGGCGAAATCCGTTTTCAGATTGGCGTAAGCCTGCTCCAGGATTTTCTGCCTGCTCTCCACGAATTGTTGCGTCAGGTTGCCGTAGATTTGCGTGTAATAGTGATAACCGAATGCCAGAACAGGGATAAAGATCATAATCACGTAACCAAGCACGATTTTGCGCATGATGCTCAAGGCGGCGTTTCCCTCCGATGCGGAATCCATATATCGTTAACATATCATGTACTAAAGAATTCCGATAGAGGCGCATCCCTCCCAGATTTACAATTCCGCAAACCCCGGTTAACGTGAGAACGGATCAAATTGAAACGATTCGCCAGCCTTCACGGTGTATCGGATCGATCGCTTCCTATAGCGCAGCGTACAAGGCATTCCGCAAAGGGAGCGGATCTCGGCTCCGATTAAGCTTCCTTTCGCCCAAGTCATGCCGACTTCGAATCCCCCTCTGGCGCGAAAGCCCGAGACGGAGCCTTCCGGCCATGTTTCCGGCAAGGCAGGAAGCAATTCGATTTCGTATTCGGCTTTTCCGTTTCGATAGCGGGATCGGCTTTGCAGCAGCATTTCCGCAATACCCGCGGTTCCGCCGAAATTGGCGTCGATCTGCATCGGAAACGGCTCATGCTGATTGAGCAGATTCGGATTGGTCGATCCCGCCAAGAGATCGACGAGCCGCTTGCGCGCGCTCTCCCCGTCTCGCAATCTGGCGTGCAGTGCTATCCGCCAAGCAGCCGGCCAAGCCAGGATTCGGTCCTTGCTCCGATGGCGAAGCTCGAGGCTTTTGCGCGCCCCCTCGAACGTTTCGGGCGTATTCTCGGATATCTGATTGCCGGGATATAAGCCGTAAAGGTGAGAAACGTGGCCGTTCGAATCTTCCGGTCGATCCCAATCCTCCGGCCATTCCTGCAATTGGCCGAATCGTCCGATTTGCATGGGGGGGATCCGGTCCAGAACCTTTCGGATTTCGTGTTCGAACGCCGAATTTTCGCCCAGCAGCTCGCTTGCGATCAAACAACGTTCGAGCAAGTCTCGGATCAACTGCACGTCCATCGTGGACGAGATCGTGAGATGCCTTCTTCGATCGCGGCCGTCCCGATACGCGTTCTCTGGCGAATAGGAAGGATTGGTAATCAGCAGACCGGCGAATTTGACGCCTTCGGGAGCCTCCACCAGGAAGTCCATCACGAATCGGGCGGCTTCTTTCATGGCAGGGTAGGCCCGTACCCTCAGAAAGTCAAGGTCGGGATTGTATTCGAAGTGATCCCATAAGTGCTGGACCAACCATACCCCGCCCATCGGCCATATTCCGGCATGGATGTCGACCGGGGCCGCGGCGCGCCATAAATCGGTATTGTGGTGGACGACGAAGCCCTTCGCGCCGTAATAGAGTTCCGCCGTGCGCGCGCCGGTGACGCGAAGATCGTCGATCAGATCGAACAGCGGCAGGTGGCATTCCGGCAAGTTTCCGACCTCCGCCGGCCAGTAATTCATCTGGACGTTGATGTTGGTCGTCCATTTGCTTCCCCATTCCGGCCATTCTTCTTCATTCCATATGCCTTGCAAGTTGGAAGGCTGATCGCCCGGTCTGGAAGACGCAATGAGCAAATACCGGCCGAACTGAAAATATAACGCGGCGAGCGACGGGTCCTCCGTCTCCCGAATGTCGAGTACGCGCCGATCCGTCGGACGCCGCTTGCCGCCAGTTTGCTCGTCCGCCCCGGCTCCCCATAGCCTTATCGAGACTCGTTCATACAAGGCTTTATGGTCTTCGACGYGTTCGTCCAGCAACTCGCGATAAGGTCGTTCGGAGACGCGCGCCATATACCGATTGTTCAATTCCGAAGGATCGCCCCCGATGTCCCGGTAGTTCAAGAAGCTTGTCGCTCCGGAAAAAACGAGGGTTACGGCACTCGCTTCCGCTATGCGCAGGACGCCGTCGCCGGCCGCGCACGAGCCGCCTTCGCAAAAAGCCGTGAGCCTCCCTTCGAATCGGAGTCCCGGACCTTCCCAAGAGCCGCTCCAATTTCTTGGACCCTTGCGCGTTCCGGTCCGTCCAGTCAGCCGAATCGCACGGCTTCCGTCCGATTGAACGGACGCATCGGGGTGGACGCTGGACAAAGACGCGTCTACGGCGATACTGCCCCGCTCGCCGCATGAAAGCCGAATCACCAGGCAGCCGCTCGGGCGGGAACAGAAGATTTCGCGCGTGTATTCGCATCCGTCGGCTTCATAGGATACGGTCRCCACCGCCCGCCGCAGATCCAATTCACGCCGATATCGCGTAACCTCGCGATGCC
>NZ_JBFTSN010000337.1:0-9007 GCF_056400045.1 Paenibacillus sp. 01L418 | reverse complement strand
TTTAGAAGACGCTTCACTGCAATCGATTGCTTCCCATGTATTTCTGAATCCGTCCTACTTGTCAAAAATATATAAGCTGGAAACCGGCGAAGGCATAAGCGACTACTTATCCAGATTGAAAATGGAGACGGCAGCGCATATGCTTCGCACGACAACAGACAAAATTTACGAGATAGCAGCTAAAGTCGGTTATTTGAAAACGAGTTATTTCATAAAGGTGTTCAAAGATCGATACGGCATTACCCCGCAGGAATTCCGTGATCGTTAAGCGGTGATCGCAAAATAATTATAAAAGCCATCTTTTTCAGTAAAAAAGATTCGAGCTTGACGCTCCAAATATACCAAATGCGCAAGTGTCTCCGACATTGCAAATCTCAGCTGATGCGCATTCCCGTTCAGACGATTGCCGAATAGAGCCTCGCACATGCCATAGGCAGTGCGGGGCTCTTCTTCGAGCATCCGAACCATTTTGTCTAACCTCCGTATATGATGCTGCTGCAGCTCCAATATCCTGCCATGGAAATCGGTAAAAGGATCCCGATGTCCTGGAAAAGCCAATTGAACCTCATAATGAGCAAGCTCCTGCAAGCTGCCCAGAAATGCTTCCAATGGATCGCCATCCTCACCGGGCACTATGCTCACATTCGGGGTAATATGAGGCATCACCTGATCTCCGCATACCATCCATTTGCGTTCTTTCTGATAGAAACATAGCTGACCATTTGCATGACCAGGCGCGTCAATTAGAAGCCAGCTCATTCCGCCAATTATGATTTGATCTCCCGCTTCGATATAGGTTACCTCTGGTTGAGGGGATACCATCTCCACAAAGGTTTCAAGATTTTGCGCAATAGCCTCTCTATGCTGAATCGGCATACCATGCTTCGCATATAGAGCCTGCAGCTGCTCGCCGAACTCACTTTTTTCTCCCCACAGCCTAATCGCATAGTCATGTGCCCTGCGTGAAATAAATACAGGCGCCCCGCTTCTCTCTTGCACATAACCAGCGAGGCCATAATGATCGGGATGCTGATGCGTCAAAATGATTCTTGTAACATTGCTCCACTCCAGGTTATGATGCTGCAAGACTTTATCCCATACCTGAATGGCTTCGTCCGTTCGCAGTCCCGGATCAATGAGCGTATATCCCTGTTCTTCGGGTATAAGATAGCTATTAACCCACTTGAGGGAAAAGGGAACCGGGACCTTTACCTGCAGCCATCCTTCCTGCCACGAAACCGTATGTAAAGACTCCTGTTCATTTGAAGACGGCATGCTGCTTGAATCCTTGTTTTCAAATATCATCTTTTAGCTCTCCCTGTCATAATCATTCGCGGAGAAGCCTCTGGATCGTATTTCGAACCATCGTAATTGCCGTACAGCTTGTCTATCCTAAGACTGCAAGCATCTAGATTGTTTTCGAACCAGTCTAGGTTGTACAGCCTTACCTGTTCTAAATACTGTCTTGGCTTCTCTTCTTTTTCCGGATTGAAGATTGAAATGCCCTTCTGCACCCAACCATTTGCAATGGATCTTGCCTCTTGTATAAGCAGACCTGTCTCCTCATCGATACGTTCCGATCGGGGCACCAAGGTTTGAGCCACATAAATAGGATTAAGGAAATCGATTAAAAAACAACCGTCTGTACGCAGCACTCTCCGAATATGCCGAAGCACGCTCACATTATCTTCCTCTGCTGTGAAATAGCCAAATGAGGTAAATAAATTGACAGTCGCGTCAAAACGCTCCGCCTCAAACGGCAGCTCCCGCATATCCCCTTTAACCCATTCAACAAGTCCATCTTCATCATGACGATGAGCTTCATCAAGCAATGCAGTCGATAAATCCATACCTGTAACGGTGTAGCCAAGATTTGCTAAAGCGAGTGAATGCCTTCCCATTCCACAGCCTATATCAAGTACATGAGAACCTTCCGCCAGCTCTAGCCAAGCGATCATTTTGGAAAATAGCGAAATGAGTATCGAAGTCGCCTATATCGAACCGTTATGCGAAGAGAAAAAAATAAGCGATTTCATTATCGTCCCTTTTATAAAAGAGGAATATTCGTTTCAAGCTCAGCTGGATACAAATCCCGATTATGAAATACTGGAAGATGTCGCTATGTGGCAAAGTCTTCTTCTGCGCGGGCATGTCCTGATTCAAGCAAATGAAGTCGTCTATTCATTCAAAGCTGAACGTGTCATCTGTATTGAGAATTCACAAACACAAGTGGAAAGTGCTATTCAGGGCCCTCAGATCGCATTAAGCGAAAATATAAATATATCACTCAATCTGATCCGCGGCATGTACCCTTCCCCCGATCTTTCGGTAGAAGAGCATACAATTGGAACATTGTCCCAAACACCCGTGTTCGCCTTATTTGATCAGAGACGTGTAGATCCTACCGTACTTGATAATGTACGTACAAAGTTAACAACGATTAACGTGGAAATGCTTCAATCCGCTGGTGAGCTTGAGAAGCTGTTAGTCGGCAATCGCAAGCATTTGTTTCCAACTATTCTTATTACAGAACGTCCTGACCGCATTACCAGTGCGATTTCCAAAGGGAAAATAATCATTCTCGTAAAGGGAAACATGTTCGCTCTTATTTTGCCGTCCACTTTTTTTGATTTCATGCACGCAGTAGAGGATGATTACGACTCCTATTGGATGACTCGTTTTCTTATCTTCCTTCGTTACACTTCAACTTTGCTCACAATCACTTTGCCTGCTCTCTATATTTCCGTTGTCTCCTATAATCCAGAGCTGTTTCGCGTGCAGCTTGCTTTCTCCATTGCAGGCAGCCGTTCTGCTGTTCCTTATCCATCGTTCATAGAAGTATTTATTATGCTCTTTATGATCGAAACACTAATCGAGGCAAGCATTCGCTTGCCCAGGTACATCGGCTCCACGGCTACAACCGTTGGAGGACTTATTCTAGGACAAGCCGCTCAGCAAGCTGGTCTCGTAAGCAGCATTATGATTATCGTAACGTCAGTCGTAGCTATTTCGAATTTCGTTATTCCTGTCAATTCGCTGTCATTTGCTGTCCGTTTTTTAAAGTATCCGCTAATCGGAATCTCTATTTTCTTTGGCATCACTGGAGTAGCCGTTGGTTTGTTTATCTATATCACTTATTTATGCAGCCTAAGAAGCTTTGGCAAGCCATATATGCGTATTTTCGGAAAACTAAGGCCGTTAGAAGGCGATGTGGGGCAGGTGAAGATTAAATGAACCGTTATTTCTATTACAACTTTATACTCGTGAGTTTCATTAATCTATTGCTGTATGTCCCACATATCCTTATTCAATATCGCTATACCGGTGCCGTATCTTCTATTGTGGTCGGGATTGTTATTGGTACGATACTCGTCTATATGTATACAAGTGCAATGGCTCGTTATCCGGGAAAAGGATTGCCTGAGATATTAAAGCTACATTCTCCGCAATGGCTCGTTACGGTCTCCATGTTATTTTTTTCAGTTATGTGGTGGTTTGCAACGACTATCGTTGTTGTTGCCTACGCCATTCTTATTAATCGTTTTTTCAATCCAGACGCGGATGCGAATATTATTCTAGCCATGCTCGTCATTGCCTGCGGTTATGCTGCCACACGTTCAACCCTCTCAGTAATGTTCATCGTTGAAATCGGCATGATCGTAAATGCTCCAWTCATCATCTTTATATTGTTTAAAGCCGTACGAAGCAATCAGCTTAATTGGGATGCGATTCATGTCGTAGCCAACTACATAACGGAAATGCCTACATTGACCTGCATTGCAGCCTCTACGTTCATTTTTACCGGTTATATTAATCTTTCATTGTTCAATCGGCTATTTCCACCAAATTTCCGTTTTAAATTCCGCTTTATCTATCCGATAGCCGGCGCTGTTATTTTATTGATTACATTTTTTGTGCCCATTGGTTTTCATGGAACGGAAGGCGTAAACCAATACATTTACATATGGAGCCAGACCGCTGATTCCCTGCTTATGCAATACGGCTTTATTGAACGTGTGTTGTTTCTTTTTCTAATCGTTTTTTTGAACCTAACTCTCGTTTATACGATGTCCGGCTGGCATCAGGCGATGGAGTTTGTGAAATCTTGTTTTCCAAGCTATAGGCCGGAGTTTGATAGTCTCAAAACACCGATGTCCAACTATGTCATCGTCGGCATTTTTGCATTGCTCTCCATCCTATATCTCATGCTGACGAACGAAAAGATGAACATGATCATTACTACCTATTGGCTCATTGTCCGATTTTTCGTGGAAATATTAATCGTCGTTTGGGTGTTCGTGCTTAGCAAAAGGAGGTCCAAAGCCGTATGAGCATCACCTTTCGAGTCTTTTTGTTAATCCTCTCTCTTGGTTTGCTTGGCGGCTGCGGGTTCAAGGATATCGACAAACGATTCTTCGTGGTCGCTCTTGGCATAGATGCTTCAGATAATGAGAAAAAACCGTTTCGTCTTTCCCTGCTGCTTGCTGTTCCGTCTCCAAAGATCGAGCCTGGCGCATCGAAAACGCAGATCGAGACCATTGATACAGAAACCGTCGCAGAAGGCATTCGAATGTTGAAATCCTACGTCGACAAGGAGCTGGATTTCGGGCATTGCAAAGTGTTTCTCATTGGTGAGAAGATTGCCCGCCAAAACTATACGGAAATATTGCAATGGATGTCGCGGAGAAGAGATATCCAAAGTGTCGCCGATATTGCTATCGGGAAACCGGACGCGGAATCACTGCTGAAAATAAAGCCTGTGTCCGAGCGTTATCCGGGCAACACGCTTTTTTTAAGCTTTGGAGCTGACGGAACCGAGTCATCCTATACTTACGTAGAAACGTTATCAGACTTCGCTAGGCGTGCTTCCGAGGAAGGACTCGATCCGCTGATGCCTGTTATTACAAAGGATGGTAAAAAGAGCTTCGTCATCAACCGAACAGCGCTGCTGGACAAAACAAAGGTCAAGCTTATATTGTCTCCAGCTGAATCGCAGCTTTACAATCAGCTCGCGGAAGATTTCACCAAATCTTCGATGCATGGCATGTTTGAAGGCTTGGATTTAGTCGTTGCGATTACGGATATGCACTCAAATTTCCGACTCGGTAAGCAAAACGGCCAAGACACGATCACGCTTGATGTGAAGATCAGGGTCGTATTTGAGGAAGCGCCAAAAGGCATATATGAAGATCAGTGGCAGCCCATTGAGCAAAATTTAAATAAGGAATATGCTGAATCTTGCCTCGCGCTTCTCAAAAAAATCCAAAAAGCAAATGTAGATCCCATAGGTTTCGGACTGCGCTATCGAGCTACCCATCCTGGTAAGGAGGCTTGGCAGCAGTGGCAGTCCATCTACCCTAACGTTAAATTTATCGTAAATGCCAATATAAAAATTGAAGGAACAGGCATTATCAAATAGGGTTAGCACCAAAAACAAAAGAGGTGAGCCAGAAGCTTGTTGCTTCTGGCTCACCTCGAATGATATTTAACTATTATTTTAGGATCAATCGGTTTGTTTGACGCAGCTCATTAACCGTACCAACGCCAATGCCAAACATCGCCGTACGCATTTCAAACTCAATGCGTTCGAATTGCTGCAGCAATTGCTCCTGCGAAATTTCCTTGCTGCTGCTAGCCGCTTGCGGCAGCAATACGCGTCCAAAGCCAGCAAGATTTGCGCCTAGCGCAATTGCTTTCGCAGCATCAACACCCGTACGCAAACCTCCGCTTGCAATAATATTAGCCTCGGGAAGCGCAGCGCGAATTTCTGTCACACTCTCAGCAGTCGGTATGCCCCAATCCGCGAATGCTTCAGCAGCTTGCCTTCTTAGATCATCGGTGGAGCGAAACTTCTCGACTTGGCTCCATGAAGTTCCACCCGCTCCAGCAGCGTCAATAAAGGAAACGCCTGCACCCACAAGCGCTGCTGCTGTTTCCGCATCAATGCCCCAGCCCACTTCTTTTACTCCAACCGGTACATTAAGCGACCTGCAAACCTGCTCAATCGAAACCAATAAATTGCGGAAATCGGTATCTCCTTCGGGTTGAAACACCTCTTGCATGCTGTTGAGATGCAGGACTAACGCATCCGCTTCAGCAATGTCTACAGCTCTGCGGCATGATTCTACACCAAAACCATAATTCAACTGAACCGCACCAATGTTAGCAATAACCGGTACGGTAGGCGCATCTTTCCGTATGGAGAACGAAGCTGCGAGCTGTTCGTTTTCTATTGCGGCGCGCATGGAGCCTAGCCCAATCGCCCAGCCCCTCGTTTCTGCCACAACCGCCAATCGACGATTAATAGCCCCTGCTTCATCCGTTCCTCCAGTCATGGAGCTAACGAGCAGTGGGGCTCCAAGCTTTTTGCCGAACCAATCTGTATTTAGGCTTACTTCAGCGAAGGAAAGCTCAGGCAGTGCATTATGCTTAAAGCGGTACCGCCCCAAGCCCGTTTCAATGCCAACGCTGTTTACTTGCTCCTGCAAGCAAATACGTATATGTTCTCCTTTACGCTTTGCAGTTGCTGCTTGCTGATCTACTGACATGCTTGTTCCTCCCAAGCTTAAACGGCCAACGCCTTTTATAGCAGCGCCGCTCACGTTTCGCTTCTCTATCTTCTATTCCTGCGTATTCAACTTGTGAATTTCCTCATCAATAAGCTGAACATATATGTATCCATTAGGCCTGCTTGCACTTTACACTTCATAACCTTTTCAGCGTAGTAACTATGTACTAGTTTAGCACATTTTTTTGATTCACGCTCTCAACTCCACGACATTGACACATAAGCTGATCCGTCCATTCTGATGCATGCGCTCTGGCGTCTAGAATAGTTCTTCTAATAAATGTGGCATTATAAAGAGACTAACCCCAATCCTAAAAATATGAGCCTGACCGATGAGTTAGAAGCGACGGCTAGCTCAGTAGATAAATGATTTTTACAATCATTTATTTGAATTTTACAATCATTTTATCTTGTTAAACCGTCGAAATTCATATAAAATATAACTAACAAAAGCCTTATAGGGGGACTAAACATGGAAATGATTATATTTGATACACAACAGGAATTAGATGCTTATGCTGCGGAATTATTTGTAGGTATCGTTAAAGAGAAACCAGATGCAGTACTAGGCCTTGCAACAGGATCGACACCCATCGGAATTTATGACAAAATAGTAGAACTGCATAAACAAAACAACGTTAGCTTTAAAGATGTGACAACGTTCAATTTGGATGAATATGTCGGAATCAAGCCTGATAACGACCAAAGCTACGCCTACTACATGAAGCAGCATCTGTTCTCGCACATCGATATTCCCGAGAACCAAATCCATTTGCCAAATGGCATGGCTTCGGATGTTGAGCTGGAATCGAATGCTTACGATGCAATGCTAGAAGCAAGACCAGTAGATATTCAATTGCTTGGTCTAGGCCACAACGGTCATATTGGATTCAATGAGCCTGATGTTAATCTTTCTGGCGGCACTCACGTTGTTAAATTAAAAGAGGAAACGCGTGAAGCAAATGCTCGTTTCTTCGATTCTATGGATGAAGTACCTGAGTATGCAATTACGATGGGTGTTGGCTCTATTTTAAAAGCTAATACGATCGTGCTGGCTGTTCGTGGTGCTGACAAAGCAGAAATTGTAAAAGAAGCATTGACTGGTCCAATTACGACTAACGTACCGGCTTCATTGCTGCAAACTCATGCGCGCGTCATTGTTCTACTAGACCGCGAGGCGGGAAGGATGTTAAGTTAAATGACCCTAAACTCTGCAAACTGGTTCATCCACAACGTAAATATCGTGCTTGAAGATGGGATAGTTAACGGCAGTGTTTTTGTACAAGATGGGAAAATTGCAAAAATTATTGCCCAAGATGACAACGAGGCAGCAAATGAGGCTTCAGATGCACAGTTGTCTATAGACGGAAAGGGAGGCTGGCTGCTTCCTGGTTTTATTGATGTGCATGTTCACGGTGGATTTGGTGCGGATTTTATGGATGCCAGCCGTGAAAGCTTTGACACCATTACTAAATTCCATGCCTCACAAGGTACGACAGGCATGCTTGCTACAACGATGACTGCTCCTAAGGAAGCAATTGAAGACGTATTGCATGCCGTTGCAGATTACCGCAGCAGTGAAATGCCTTACGCAGCCTTGTATGGCGTACATTTGGAAGGCCCGTTCATAAGCGAGGCATGGCCAGGCGCTCAAAACCCAGCTTATATTAAAACACCTCAGCTGGAATGGATGCAGCAATGGCATGCCAAGTGGCCCGATCTTCTCCGTCAGCTTACACTGGCTCCTGAGAAAAGCGGTGCGATTGAGACCATCGCTTGGCTTGCTGAGCAAGGGATCGTCACAGCCTGCGGGCATACGGATGCTGTCTATGATGAAGTGATCGCTGCTGCTGATGCTGGCCTTACGCAGGCTGTTCATACCTATAATGCAATGCGTGGTCTGCATCACCGTGAGCCCGGAACGCTAGGAGCTGTATTGACCGATGACCGAATTGTGGCCGAGCTCATAGCCGATGGTATTCACGTGCATCCTGCTGCAATTCGTTTGGTGCTCGCTGCTAAACCTTTAGATAAGGTTATACTGATCACAGATGCGATGGCAGCAGCAGGCATGCCGGAAGGCGAATATAGTCTCGGAGGCTTAGCCGTCATCGTAAAAAACGGCGAAGCAAGATTAAAAGATGGCAACGCCCTAGCAGGCAGCTGTTTAACGATGATTGGTGCCGTACGCTTTATCCATGAGCATACCAACCTATCGCTTTCTGAAATTAGTCGGTTGGCTAGTGGCAATGCAGCAAAACAGCTTGGCATCAGCGACCGTACAGGTACAATTACGAGCGGCAAACAAGCTGATCTTGTATGGATTGACTCGCAAATGCAGGTTCAACAGACTTGGGCGCAAGGCCGTTCCATATACGAGGCTAAACAAGCGTAAAAAAAGCAAGAGGTTCCGTGCTCAAAGGTTAGATAACCTTTGAA
>NZ_JBFTSN010000336.1:0-7078 GCF_056400045.1 Paenibacillus sp. 01L418 | reverse complement strand
CAATATATCAAAATAAGCTTGGTTAGGGGTTACGCCGAGCGTATTTCGCATAAAAACTTGTATGCTGCCCGTATAGCTCAGCATAGAACCGTAAGTATAAGCTGCAATATATGGTGGAATAGCCAGTGGCAGCAAAAATGCAAAGTGAAAGAACTTCCGCATCGGGAAATCATAGGCTGCAACAAGCCATGCAAGCGACACGCCGATGATAACGGAGAAAAACACCGATCCTACTACAAGATATAAAGATTGAACGACAGATTCAAACAGCATATACTCTTTGATTTGCTGCCAGTTTTCATTCGGTTTGTCAAACAAACCGAAAAAAATATAAAGAGACGGAATAAGGGCCATGATGGCCCCTATTACGCTCAATATAACCCAGCCGTTCAATATTCTCTTTAAATTTCGCAAAGAGATGGAAGCCATCATTTTTATTTCCAACCTGCCTTAGCCAGAAGCTCGACTGCTTTTTTGTTATGATCGCCCAGCTTGGAGAAATCCAGCTTCTGTGTTTTAAAGTCACCCCAGCCCTTTAACAACTCAGGCTTTTCTGCAGCAGCATTTACAGGAAATTCGAAGCTTCCTTGCGTTAACAGCGTTTGCCCATCCTTGCCTGTCATGAATTCGATCAGTTTAACAGCGTTATCTTTATTCTTAGCATGCTTAGTAAGGCCTACACCGCTGATGTTAAGATGTGTGCCTGTCGTTTCTTGGTTCGGGAAGAATACGCCAATTTTCTCTGCAACCTTAACTTCTTCCGTATCCTTCGAATTCAACATCTGCCCAACGTAATAAGTGTTCATAATCGCAACATCACCTAGACCAGCAACGACCGCTTTCGCTTGGTCGCGATCTCCGCCTTCAGGATCACGAGCAAAGTTTGCTACAATCCCCTTCGCCCATTCTTCAGCCTTTTGCTCTCCATTTAGTTCGATGAATGAAGCAAGCAGCGACTGATTATAAAGGCTGGCAGACGAGCGCGCCAATACTTTCCCTTTCCATGCGGCATTTGCAAGATCTTCATAGGTGGACAGCTGCTCCGGCTTCACACGATCTTTGGCATAAACGATAACGCGTGCACGGGTTGCAATGCCAACCCAATTGTTTTCGTTATCCCGCAGCTCTGCGGGTACATTACTATCAACCGTTGTGGATTGAATCGGTTGAAGCACTTCATTTTGCTTCGCATAATTTAGAACGCCGCCATCTACTGTAATGAACAGATCTGCTTCTGAGCTTTCTCCTTCTCGCTTCAAACGTTCAACGAGCTCTTCTGCTGTACCTTTAATTTCATTGACTTTAATGCCTGTTTCTTTCGTAAAGGCATCAAACAACTGGCTGTCAACATCATAGTGTCTTGCTGTAAACACGTTTACGACTTGCTCTTTGTTGTTATTCTTACTCGTATCATTACTTCCACCAGCTGCTTCAGTCGTTGCTGGGCTCGCCTCTGGCGATGGCGAAGAAGCATTCGTCTTATCGTTTCCTGCATTATTCGCTCCACAACCTGCTAATACGAGCACTGTTAGCATCGTTAACAATACGACACTTACGATATAATTCTTTTTCATCTTTGTCATACCTCTCGTTCCCACTTTTAATTTGATAATGAAAATCATTACCACCAATTCAACAGTTCCTATTGTAACCTACTAAAATGAGAAAATGCTGTGAAAATAAAAAAAAGCTACCCGACATTCATTTTCGGGTAACTCGTTTAAAAACAGCTGAAACGGTGGTACCTTGATGAAGTTTACTTTCAATGAGCAAACTACCGTCATATCGTTGCACCAAACGGTTCGCAATCGCCAGCCCGAGTCCATGACCGCCGCTTGTGCCGCTCCTCGAACGGTCTGCGCGGTAAAAACGATTCATAACGAGCGGTAAGTCCTGATCAGATATGCCAACGCCAAAATCTGTGACTTGAATGACAGCATCCGTTTCTCCTAGCAAGCAGCAAAGCTCTATTCTTCGGCTTTCTCCCGAATAGTTGACTGCATTATCAAGTAAGATGAGCATAATTTGCTCCAAATGCTGCTCAGACACAAATAGATCTACGTCTGACAAATGACTCAAATCAGCATGAAAAGTGAACTCCGGATGAAGCACCTCTATATTTCTAATAAGCTGTTCCATGTTCTGCTTCGAATGGCTGCTCATCTCATTCCCGTAAGCGGGCTCTTTCTCCGCACGAGACAATGCGAGCAGCTCCTGTACAAGTCCTTTCAGCCGAGCTATTTCCTGCGACGAAGCTTGCAAAGACTCTTCCAGAACTGCAGGGTCATCCTTTCCCCAGCGCTGCAGCAGTGCGAGATGCCCTTCAATGATGGCAATTGGTGTTCTTAGCTCATGAGAAGCATCCTCTACAAATTGTTTCTGTTGCCCGAACGAGCGCTCAAGCTGATCCATCATTTCATTAAACAGMTTCATGAGCGTTGCAATTTCATCATTTTTATTTTCGTTTAGCTGAACCCTTTCTTGTAAGCCTTTCTGCTTTACGCCGGTCATGGCAACATTCATCGCTTGAAGCGGCTTAAGCAGCTGACGCGCCAGCAATCCTCCGCCGATGCCGCTTATAACAATGGCACCGACACAGCAAATTAACATAATTCGAAAAAAAGCTGAACTAAGCTTCTCAAAATCCTCGATGTTTTTCACAATTTCGATTGTTCCGTTAAACGAGAAGATCGTTAAAGGGCTCCGCATAAGCAGCAGGTTTTGGTCAAGGAACCACGACCCTTTGGCAGCTAAACTCGAAGATGGATAAGCATCTAACCACTGCTCTGTTAGATTATCAGAGACAATCATAATCGGTGCTCCATCTTCATCAAGCACGCGTATTAGCTGATTTTTACCATTTACTTTTTCAAGAAAGCTTCGTATTGAATTCAACTCCGATTGCTCGAAAGTGAACTCCTTTTCCAATAAATAGTTCAATATTTCCCGCATGTCTTCCTGTGTGTTCGTCTCTGCTTGTTTATTCATCCACTTCTCTACAAACATATATTGAACGGCATTGTATGCAGCAAATAAAAGAAATAACAGCAGCGCCGACCATAATGTCAGCTTCCACTTGATCGGTATTCGTGAGAAACTTACGCGCAAATTATTCATTTTTTCATCACATACCCAATACCGCGCAGCGTTTGAATGCAGCTCGTTCCTCCGGGGACATCAATCTTATTGCGCAAATATCTCACATATACATCAACAACATTCGTATCGACAGCCGCATCGTAACCCCATACGGTATCAAGCAGCGTTTCCCGTGAGAAGACACGGTTCGGATTTTGCATGAAAGCAAGCAGCAATCCGTATTCCCGCTTAGTCAACTCTATGATTTGTTCGCCTCTGCTAACGATTCTAGCGTCTAAATCTACAGTTAACTCACCAGAAGACAAAATAGAACGATGATCAGATGCAATCATATCCTGTCGCCTAAATACAACGCGTAGACGTGCAAGCAGCTCTTCAATCGCAAACGGTTTCGGGATATAATCGTCCGCCCCGCTGTCAAGGCCAGATACTCGGTCTGTAACGCTGTCCCTCGCTGTCAGCATAAGAATAGGTGTTGCTTTTGATTCCCGAATACGCCTGCAAACCTCAAGTCCGTCCATGCCAGGCAGCATTAGATCCAATAAAATAACATCCCATTCTTCTCGCAAGGCGCGCTCTAGACCACTATTGCCATCATAAGAAACAACTGTCTCAAACGATTCATGACGCAGTTCAAGCTCAATAAAACGCGCTAAATTTCTTTCATCCTCAATAAGTAAAATCTTTTTCATGGATTGACCCGCCTTTAGTATTGCAAATGCTTGTCTACAGCATATTTTCAATCATTGTAATTGATAATTGTTCTCACAGTCAATCGTTCTATCAAAAAAGAGACAGTCCATGTTCCCATAGACTGTCTCTAGTATTCAAATCTATTAATGCTGTTTGCTCACATGAACCCGTTTAATGAAGAAAGCAACGATCAAACCGATAATGGCAACAATCATAGCGAAAATAAATGCGTTCTGAATTCCTGCTGTCAACGCAAGCGGAGCATTGGCCGGATCTGTAGGATCAGCCACATCCTTCATAAAGCCGGTCATTCCTGCGGTCATAATACTTACTGCAACTGCGGTACCGATAGCGCCAGCGACCTGCTGCAGTGTATTCATAATCGCCGTACCATCCGGGTACAGCTCGCGTGGCAGCTGGTTGAGCCCGTTTGTTTGTGCAGGCATCCATACCATCGAAATACCGATCATCAAGCATGAATGAAGAACAATAATTAATGTAATCGTTGATGCTGTCGTTATGCCTGAGAAGAACCATAGCGCAGCGGCAACGATGACAAGACCTGGAATAACGAGCCACTTAGGACCAAACTTATCGAACAGGCTGCCCATAATGGGAGACATAATTCCGTTAATAAGTCCCCCTGGCAGCATAATGAGGCCAGCTGTCAGTGCACTAAGACCAAGTCCACTGATCAAATACATAGGCAGAACGAGCATAGAAGATAAAATAACCATCATACAAATAAATACCATTAACGTTCCTACAACAAACATCGGATGCTTAAACGCCCGTAAGTTCATCATCGGCTGCTTCATCGTCAATTGACGAACAGCGAAAATCGCAAGGGACAATATACCAACGATCATGGTCGCAATCACTTTTGTACTGCCCCAGCCGCCTTCACCTTCACCCGCGCTGCTAAAGGCAAACACAATACCGCCGAACCCTAGCGTTGAGAATACGAGAGAAAAAATATCAATTTTCGGTTTTGTTATGGTAGATACATTTTGCATATACATAATCCCGAATAATAGTGCAATGACTAGGAACGGAAGCGACAACCAGAAAATCCAGTGCCAGCTTAAGTTTTCAATCAAGAGTCCTGCAATCGTCGGGCCTACAGCAGGCGCAACCATAATAACAAGCCCAATTACACCCATTGCCGCTCCCCGCTTCTCAGCCGGGAAAATAATAAGAATTGTGTTAAACATAAGCGGCAGCAAAAGCGCCGTTCCAACTGCTTGGATAACACGCGCAGCCATAAGAACTTCAAAGCTTGGTGCGAGCGCCGCTACCAATGTTCCTAGTACGGAGAAACTAAGTGCTGCTATGAATAGCTGCCTTGTCGAGAACCATTGAAGCAGCAGCCCCGATACAGGAACCAATATGCCCAGCGTCAGCAAGTATCCCGTTGTCAACCACTGTACCGTTGGCGCCGTGATATCAAAGACGCGAATTAAATCGCTTAGTGCCACATTTAATGCCGTTTCACTAAACATTCCGATAAAGCCGCTTAATAATAATGAAATCATAATGGGGATTACTTTATATTTTTGCCCCGTATTTTGTTGCGATTCTGTCATTGTTGCTTGCAAGCCTTCCACTCTCCTATTATCTATCTAGCATTTATTCATGACTTCTCATAGAGAAGGACATTTATTAATGATATACGGCAAACATTTCGTTGCGGATAACAACGGCTGCTTGTCCCGATTCGTCAGCGTTAGAATAAGCGCACCTTCCAATAAGGAAACGGTGACGACGCCAACCTCAACTGCTCTAGTCTCTTCCATTCCAAGCTGAACCAGCCTCTCGGAAATCACGTTCTGCCATGCTGCAAATACACCTTGTCCAGCTGCTCTCAGCTTCTCGCTAATCGATGAGGTTTCGACTGCCATCCAGAAGCTAAACGGCATATAACCCTTATAATCAAACTTCTCTGCATCATCGGCCATATCAAATACAAAAGCCTGAACGGCTTCAGCAGGGTCCTCATAATCAGCAAATTTCTTTCTCCATTTCTCAATAACAAGCTCCTTCGTGCAGTTAATGCATTCCAGCGCAAGCTCTTCCTTGCCGTTTGGGAAATAATAATAAAGAGATCCCTTCGGACAATCACTTTCTTTAATAATTTGGCTTAATCCCGTCGCATGATAGCCCTGCGTAAAAAAAAGCCTAGCTGCCGTATCAAGTATGGCATGCCTTGTATTATGTTTTTCCGACATTGATTCACTCCTCGATTATAACGATCGGTCTATATAATAAAAACATTGATCCGCTTATCAAGTCAACCTTTTTTTATATCCAGTAACAATAGAACCATTCGTCCTTCGATCCTATTAATACATAAATCAACTTAATAATTCGTTTATTATATATTTTTAATATTAAATATAGGTTGCTATAATCAGATTTACATTGAAAGGAGGAATGAAACATGAATTATAGGAAACTAGGTAAAAGCGGCTTATTAGTAAGCGAAGTGGCTCTCGGAAACTGGATAACCCACGGTGCACAAGTGGATGACAACACCGCACAAGCATGCGTAAATGCTGCACTAAACGCTGGAATTTCAACTTTCGATACTGCTGATGCTTATTCGGAGACGAGGGCGGAATCGGTCTTAGGTCATTGTTTAAAGGGAATACGTCGTGAAAGTATTGAATTGTGCACGAAGGTTTTTCATCCAACAGGGAACGGGCATAACGATAGAGGGTTATCACGCAAGCATATTATGGAATCCTGCCATGCTTCACTTCGCAGATTACAGACGGACTATATTGATATTTATTACGCTCACCGATTTGATACGACCGTATCGCTTGAAGAGACATTTGTGGCGTTTTCCGATTTGGTTCGACAAGGAAAAGTTTTGTATATCGGCGTAAGTGAGTGGACAGCAGATCAGATAACGCAAGGATCGGCTTTGGCAAGGGAGCTGAAAGTTCCTTTTGTTGCGAGTCAACCCCAATATTCTATGCTTTGGCGGGTTATTGAAGCCGAGGTTATTCCCGCTTGCGAGCGTGAAGGAATTGGTCAGATTGTCTGGTCACCACTTGCGCAAGGTATTCTTTCCGGTAAGTATGCTCCTGACAAGCCTATACCAGAAGGCTCGCGCGCTTCTACGGCCGCTGGTTCGCCGTTTTTCAAACGTTTGGCAGGACAATGGTTGAATAAAGAAGTCCTTCAGGCAATAGAACAACTAGGGCCGATTGCACAAAAATGCAACTTAACGCTGTCACAGCTCGCGGTAGCGTGGGTTTTGCAAAACCCGCAGGTGTCC
>NZ_JBFTSN010000335.1:0-7092 GCF_056400045.1 Paenibacillus sp. 01L418 | reverse complement strand
CTTGCTACCCAGTTGAGCGATAGATCAGGATTGGAAATATGCGCTTCAATTACTTGAATCATCTTCTGAATAATGGCGGAATGCTTATTGGTGTGGGTATGAAAGTTGTTCAAGCATATTTGCTGCGCACATTCGGTGACGAATTGCTGCGTCGTTTTTAGTGTTGTAAATTGATCAAATCCGGCAATCTTAGTTAAATATTCATTGATTTCTTCAGGTTTGCCTTGTCTAACGACAGATATGTAAAGCGGTATGACATAAGATTTCGAGAGATGCATGTCCATGCGACTGTCGGCAAGCATATCAAAATAGTTTTGCAGCTCATGCTGAACAAACGCCCAGTCTCCTGATTTGACATGCATGCAAAGAGGCTCTTCATCATAGATGAAAGGCTTAAGCGCATTATCATCTCCTCTTTCAACATCCTTCTGCGTTATGATGCTTCCTTCGCCTAAATAAAATTGATAATTTAAGCATTCCAGCGTATCACGATACATTTTACGAGCATCGATAATTTGACCTGGATTGCTGACGGCCACTGTAGCATCCAATTTGTAATAGGAAGAAAACGTTTGCTTAATTTCATTCAATTGTGCAAATAAAACGTCTGTTTCGTTAATCTCTTTAATGAGCAACAGCACATGTTTTCCTATCGTCGTACTGAGAAGTACCGTCGGTTTGCCGAGGACATCCTGAGCGATGTTTTTGACCGCAAACAGATGCYCAAATTCAAACACACCCTCTATTTGAAACAAAATCAACTGAACCTTTTCATTGTCTACTGTAATATGAAACAGGTTGCCATAATCATCCCAATCACGCTGGCCATATGTTTTATTGGTAACAAGCTCCTTAAGGAATTGCTCCTTCGCGTGAGGAAGTACCTTTGAAAGCTCTTTCTGGATATGAAGCATGAAGCTCTCTTGCGTTTGCTGTTTCCTCAGCTCTGTTATCACCTCGGTTAGTGCATCCGTAATCGTATTTTCATTGCATGGCTTAAGCAAATAGTGTTTAACTCCAAATTGCATCGCAGTGCGAGCATAATCAAACTCACTAAAGCCGGAAAGAAGAATAAATGCGATATGCGGGTAGTTTTCATACACTTTTTCCACCAGCTGCAGCCCGTTCATGCCTGGCATTTTGATATCTGAAATGACGATATCCGGCATATGGCTCTCGATAAAGGCCAAAGCTTCAAGTCCATTGCGCGCCGTTCCTGCCAGTTCTGCCTCATATGCATTCCAGTTTACAGTTCGCGATATGCCTTCTACGATGATTCGTTCATCATCAACCAACAAAACCTTATACATGGGAATCCCTCATTTCATAAGGAAGCATCAGCTTCACTTTGGTACCGCCGTTTCGCTTGCTCTCTACCATTAAGCCGTATGCATCGCCATACAGCAGCTTGATGCGGTCTTCGATATTTTTCAAGCCTAAGCCGGAGCCTTTCGTCTGCACTTGTCCGCTTAATAGCTTTGTGACAAACTCTTCTTCCATTCCCGGCCCATTATCCTCCACTGAAATAAACCACAGCTCATTTTCCACATAGGCATGTATTTGTATTTTACAGGTGTCAATCATTTGTTCAAGGCCGTAATTGATTGCATTCTCAACGAGCGGTTGAAGCGAAAGCTTCGGAATGCTGCAGTTAAGTAACTTGTCTGGTACGTCAATATGGAAATCAAGCCGTTCTTCAAAACGATATTTCTGAATCGTGACATAGTGATTAATGATGTCCAGTTCCTTGCTAAGCGGAATGAGCGGCTCCTTCAAATTGATTGACGTTCTGAGCAGGGAGCCGAGCGCTTCAACCATCTGAGAAATATGTGTTTGGTTGCTTAGCTTGGCGGACCAGTTGATCGACTCTAATGTGTTGTACAAAAAGTGTGGATTAATTTGAGCTTGCAGCGCTTTAAATTCCGTATCGCGAATTGTAAGCTGCTTCACGTAATTTTCATGAATGAGCTCATTGATTCGTTCAATCATTATTCGGAAGTTTCGATGCATTTGACCAGCTTCATCCATTGCAAGCGCTCTCTCATTCGGCTCCTCGATATATTCAAAATTGCCGAGCTGCACTCTTTTCATT
Organism: Paenibacillus sp. 01L418; assembly: GCF_056400045.1. Classification (NCBI taxonomy): domain Bacteria; kingdom Bacillati; phylum Bacillota; class Bacilli; order Caryophanales; family Paenibacillaceae; genus Paenibacillus; species Paenibacillus sp. 01L418. The sequence goes on along the minus strand of NZ_JBFTSN010000335.1, from coordinate 5,000 downwards.
TTAGCATTCAAGCGTTCAATAGGCTCAGTAATACCATTTGCGAAGCCAACTGCAATGAGGAGAATGACGATAAATAATATAGCAAAAATAATAATAATCGTATTTTTGACCTTCACGACACGGTCAAAGATGTCATCAAATGGGATCAGCGTATAATAAGTCCAATCGGTATACGTTGACGCTATATAAGTAACAAAATATTGCTTCCCCTCATAACGTATAACTTTGTAGCCCTCATTGCCAGGCAGCGCAGATAAGGACTCCATGGAAAAAGCGGACGCTTCAGGATACACCGCTTCATTGTTTTTCATAATGACTAGCTTGGCGTCGTTGCTGTTCATGCCTTTAGCAAGATCTCTAAACAGTTTGTTCATATCGATGCGAAGCGCTAAAGTGCCAAGATAGTCTAAGCTCAGCTGCTCAAACGAACGCACTTCTCGCGCAGCAATTAAGGACTTATCGTTGCTGTAGGGGGCAATCCACGTATTCCCACCCTTTTTGACCGCTGTTGCATTTTTGAATGCATCCAGACGGTCCTGGTAAATCGTTATCGAGTTTGCACCAACCGCATATTCATTATCATTTACGTCATACAGCTGGGCGGAAAGCACGTATTTATCAAGCCCGCCGATATTGACCATTCGCTCCTTCACCGTTAATTGCACAACATAGTTATCATAATCGGACAAACCGCTCTTGATGGATCTCAAATAGTGCTGGATCGTAGAATCCGTTGAAAGCATAAAGGTAAGCTTCTCCATCTTTTTCAGCTCATTCTCGATACTGAGGGACGACAAACTGAGCGCTTTGGAAGATTGCTTATAAATTTCCTGATCATAAAAATCAAAAGCGTATTGCTGAATGATGATAGCAAGCATAGCAACAACCAGCATGATGACTGATATCAACACAAACATTTTGTGTTTGATACGCAAATTCATATAAAGCGCTTTCAAGCTCTGCATTGGCCAGGTCTCCTTTAAGAGATTACAGCTATTATCGATTTATTAGTGGTTAGAAGACATACTTATTCTTTGCTAGGATTGTAAGCTGGATTTGAAAAAAGAGCGCCCTCCTTTCAACAAGGGGGGCGACTCCTGTTATTTTTTGATCAAATAAAGTGTGATTTCTTCTCTGTTATGGAACAGCTGCTTAGCTTTTTGAAGCTTAAATTCCGTTGAAAGTCTTGAAATCACGTCTCGAATCGTTTGAAGCGGTTTCCGGTGCATCAGCTTAACTGTAATTATGGCAGTTGCACCCTTCGTTAGTGCAGGCTCAAGATCGAGAACGAGCTTGCACATCATCATCGGACTCCAGCTCATATCACAGACTAGTAGCTGGAATGAATCAGGATTGAATTTCACTTCGGAAGCATTGCGCTTTAAGTAAGTTAGCGTGGGATACGCCATTAGCGATGGATGCAATTCAGCAGGATCGATGGCTGTAACTCTCAAGCCGCGCTCAAGTAAAAGGGATGTCCAGCCGCCTGGCGCTGCGCCAACATCAAGGGCATTTTGAAACTGTGCGTAATTTAGGTTGAATTCACGTTCTGCTTCAAGCAGCTTAAATTTGGCACGCGAGACTTGTCCTTCTTCGCGTTGAAAACGAACGGCTCCGCCTGGCCAATCCGAGAGCATCTCCGATGGCGATCCAAAACCGACATAAAGCTGATTGATCGCCGCATAGATCGCAATAATAACGTCTGGCTGCTGTACAACAGGTTCCGCGTCAATCTCTTCGAGTACCGCATCAATTACCGCTTTTGTATCCGCAGCCGAATACACAAACTCCGACTTCGACGTACGTCTAATATGAACGGCTACCCGTTTATTTTCCAAAGTTAATACAGCATTTCGAACCATGCTAGATAATTGTTCTAAATCATTCGCATTTCCTGTAATTTCAATCGTCCGATCCACCGGCTGCACATGGCGCAAAAAGATCGGCTCCTGCTGATGAATCGCTTGCAGCGTCTCTTCCCGTGTTAGCGGGCTCGTCATTAAAAACACTTCTCCTGCTGCCAGTTGTGTGAAGGCAACGCCCTCAATCAGCCTCCGAAGCTCCTCCATCGCATATGGTGCATAAGTTTGATTAGCAGTTCCGATCCATTGACTCACGTATGTTAAACCTCTTTCGTGTTATATTACCCTAGATCCCTAAAGGGATTTTTTTCACCCTTGCCCTCGAGGGTTTAGCACCCTGAGCCCTAAACAATTACTACACCAACCCTACAAGCGTTTCGAACCCACCCAAACCCTCCCTTCCAAGGGAGGGCCCCAAGGGTTGCACCCTCTGGACACCCGCAACTCGACTAACGTTGGCGATAATCTGTGCTGGAATGTTTAGTTTACGGATGAGCGCTTTCGTCCCTACGGGACACGCTGGAAGTTTGTTGTCTGTAAATGTAAATCGTGTCTTGATGTGTGAAAGATTGAAGCCTTCGTAAATACAAACATTTACATAGATCAGAGATAATAAAAAAACATAGAAATGCCAGGAAATTAATTCCTCAGCATTTTAGTTCTACTTATATTTTTAGTCTTTGTTTGCATTATAACCGAATATGTCACATTTCGTGTAATTATTCGAGTAATTAACTCAGATATTATTTTTGCTAGGTATTATTTGAGTATAGCCATATGAACCATTGTTTTAGCCCATAAATAATGATTAATGGACGATGTTAGTGAAATAGATATAGAAACTAGACCTATTTCAACTAAATGGGCTCAATAAAACTAAATAAGACTAGAATATAGTCTTAAACCAGAGAAAAATAAATTTTATTACTGCTTATTGTAAAATTGAGCACAAATAGAACTAAAAACTAGTCTTATTACCCTCAAACCAATCGAATTACTCCAAATAAGTCTAAAAATTAGTCTTATGTGTAACTGGCTTAACAATATGTAGTTGATATTATTTATAAAACTGCATGAAAAAATAAAAACTGGTCAGCTCACACAATATCCAAATTGATAATTCAAACTAATGAGACTATCTATTAAGAAAAGGTGAAAGCCTCACAGTGAAAGCATGTCCCAAAGGGACAAAAGCGTTAGATACTCTACCCTAACTCGCAAGCGACGATCAAGCTCCCACGTTATTCCAGCTGCAGGTGTCCAAAGAGCGTAACTTTCAAAGTCCTTAAAAAATATAGAGTTTGGGTGTGTTCGAAACGCCCTTGGGGTTCCCCCCCGCATTAGTGAAAGCGTGTCCCAAAGGGACGAAAGCGTTCGATGCTCTACCCTAACTCTCAAGCGCCGGTCAAGCTYCGACGTTAGTCCAGTTGCGGGTGTCCAGAGGGTGCAACCCTAAGGCCCTCCCTTGGAAGSGAGGGTTTRGGTKGGTTCGAACCCACCTTGGRRTTMCCCCKCATTAGTGAAAGCGTGTCCCAAAKGGACGAAAGCGTTCGATRCTCTACCCTAACTCWYAAGCGMCGRTCARGCTCCCACGTTAGTCCAGTTGCGGGTGTCCAGAGGGTGCAACCCTTGGGGCCCTCCCTTGGAAGGGAGGGTTTGGGTGGGTTCGAAAATCTCTTAGGTTCGGGAATTTTAAAAATCCTCAAAGATTTCACTTTAAAAAACCCTTAAGGGTTTGGGTGTAGTAGCCCTGAAGGGGCTGGGTCTAGAAAGCCCTTGAGGGTTTGGGTGTAGTAGCCCTTAAAGGGTCTGGGTTTAAAAAGCCCTTGAGGGTTTGGGTGTAAAAAACCCTTAAAGGGTCTGGGTGTATTTTATTGCCCAGCTATATTATTAATGAGAGCCTCCGGCATCGGACCATTGAACAGCTTGGTCTCTGCCGGCGCATTCGTTGAAAGCATATGGTACATTTGCATGCGACCAGCGGCACTTGAGGTGTGTAAGTATATTTGGCTTGGATAACGACCCGTTTCAACAATGTGGCGCACGACTTCGTAGCCAGTCGGCTGTGACCAGCCTAGATCGTAATCAAGCGATAAAATATCCACTTCCTCAAGGTCAATCAGCTGCTTGCACTCTTCGGCGTTGCTTGCCAATACAAAACCTTTTGGACAAGTGCGATAATCGTCTAAATAAACATGAATCATAAATGAATCCCCCGTTCAACCGATAGACTCAAAGCGCGCTTAATCCCTCATCTTGTTGACAAGCAGGACAAGCATACGCTTTGCGGCCAGATACATCGATTTTCTCGATCACAGCACCACAGCGTGAACATGGTTGACCCTCACGCTCGAAGACTTGAAAGTGATTCCGATGTTTTCCAGTTAAGCTATCTCCCTCAAAGAACGGATGCTCTCCCGTTCCACCTTGTGAAATCGCTTCCTTCAGTACATTATGCATCTCTGCGTATAGGCGTTCCCATGCTTCGTTTTCCAATACTGGAACTTTAGTGTCGGGGCGAATTGCTGCGGCAAAACAAATCTCATCCGCATATGCAGCACCAATTCCAGAAATCACGTTTTGGTCGCTAAGAGCGGTTCTGATTGCAACACGTTTTTTGGCAAATAGTGCAATGAAACGATCCAATGTCACTCTTTTGTCCAATGCATCTGGTCCTAGGCGTCCAAGTTTCCCTTCGACTTCCTTCACAGTCAACAGCTGCAAATCATCCGCACGCAAACCGACTCCATACAATACGGCTTCACCGAAAAGCAGTTTCATCTGAACGTTGCGATCAGGTTTGTCAGACTCGTTTCCTCTATACAAATAAGCCCCTTGCCCCAAATGAAGCAATAGACGTTTTCCATTATCCAAGTGTAAAACTAAATGTAAACCTCTTCTTTCAACGAACCATACAACTTTACCAACCACGTCACGCTCAATTTGTTCTTCACTTGCTTGAAAAACTTTACCATTTGTTATCTCGATACCGGTAATTTGGGCGCCAGCGAATTGCTCCGCCAATAAAGCCCGATAATTTTCCAGTTCCGGCAATTCATGCATGAAAGCTCGCTTCCTTCCTATTTTCTTCGTTATAAGTCTTAACAATCTCTATGATCAGATATATAAGAACGAAGC
>NZ_JBFTSN010000334.1:0-7133 GCF_056400045.1 Paenibacillus sp. 01L418 | reverse complement strand
GTATATACGGGTCAGATGCCCATTCTCCAGATCACTTAGGGGATTGGTTTGTGGAGCTAGAGCACTACGCTAACAGGTAACGATAGTTGAAGACTAAAAGGGCTGCCACGTGGCAGCCCTTCGTCGTTACGCTAACGGGCAGGATACTTCCAATATGTGTTAGTATGAGGAGATTAGGAGCCAGGATTGAAATAGGAATCATTGGTTATATAGGAGCGTGTATACGGTTGAATGATCGACTATTGTTTTATAAAGGGTTAAAGGAGAATATCGAGCGAACGGAGGAAAGGAATCGGGGAGATCTGAATGAAGGATACTCAATCGACAACCACTTTTTTTTAGGACTTTATGAGTTTCGAGGATTACTAGGTCCGTTATATGAGAATGGCGAGCTCGGTAAACTGGCAGATTATTTTGAGTTACTTGGGACAGCCAATCGTAATTTATATCGAGACCATAATAAATATTTTTGGTGGATTTATCCACCTCTTGTCTGGTTGCTGTGCAGCTCTTTCTACAACTATCGTACTGGCAGAAGTTCTTATGCGGCAAACTTAGCTCGCTTCAACTATTCCTATATGGAAGAGGTAAAGCCCGGCTTAACACATGGTTTTACCAGAATAGAAATTGGTCTCACTGAGCGAGGATTGTTCGAAGAGTTGATGGGTTATTTTTCATTACTATTTGATCCGAATAGATTCATTTCCCATATGAACGAAGCTAAGAAATTATTCGAACAACACATTCAACTTCGTGAAGAAACATCTGCCAACTCAAAGATTGAAGACGACGAGGACCTTAGTGATTCGGGAGGAATCGACGAACAAACAATCGTGAATGAATTTTCATTTAGTGAGGCAAATCAACCCTTTGATATTGCGCTCATCCTCTGCTTTGAGATTAATGAGCGTACCTATTGGTTCAAAGAGCGAGAACAAATCTTTAATCGACTGAAGACTTTCTTCACTGATCCACCAGATTGGAGCGCAATGAAGAAACCGTCATTAAACATATCACAACTTCACTTGGATCCTGATCAATAAAGTCGTTAGGCAACGTTCTAGAGGATTAAGCTTAAGGGAATCGTTAGTTTAACGCACCATGGAGTAGTTTGCGAACGCAGCTGAATGACCCAGCAGAAATAGGCGTTTAGGTCGTGTATCATATTTTGAAATGAGGAAAATCAGTATGGAATACAAACAAGTTGATATTTATGTTTACGGTAAAAGAATTATTATGATTGCTAATGGAATTATTAATAAGTGGGGAGGAGTTATTGCAAACATTGATGTAGTAAAGGAGGTTGAAAATCCTAACAGTGAGGAACAAATTGAGTCAGCGCTTGAATATGTATTTCAGAAATGCCATTCTCTAACTCCCGTGGAAAACGACATCACTCCGCTTGAGAAGTATTTAGGAGTAAAAGGCTATGAAAAAGCAATAAAAGGGAAAAAATTAGTTATATACTCATGTGATAGGGAAGAAGGTTATTCTTTAACTCCTACAAAGAAGCAAAAAGGTTTTGATTTTTTAGATGATAAAAAAATACATTTAGGTCATGAAATTATTAAAGGTAATCTAGCAAAAGCCTTAAGAGAAGCAATTGAGAATTCAAAGTAATGAAAACCACATGTGAGTATTGTACTGTTCCTTAAGGTTCCGGAAACTCGGAACCTTTTTGTATTGAGGAAAATTGCAGTGGGCTGCGAGAAGTCATTAGTGTAGATACGAAATAGGAATATCCTTCGAGGGAGGTACATACGCTCGGCTCTATACCTCGTTCGAAAAGGGTTCTTTTGGTTGAAGGAAATTCGCTAAATCATTAAGCTAACGGGCAGGTTAGCGTGGTAAAATAATGTTATCCTTTTTTTTGCTAAGACGGATGAGAAAAGCAGATAACGCAAGTTGTGATTCAGCTAATCTATGGAGGTGATCATTTATGTGTCGATATGCAATTTACGGCCCATATAAGGATATTTACGCGTGTTTTAAATGCAGGAAGGTTTTCAAACAAACTTCTGCTTCAAAACTAGATAAAACTGAGATCCAAAATTAGATATTATAAATGCCCACAATGTACCGAAATAATGAAGGATATGGGACATGATTTTAAAGCACTTAAACAAAATGACCTTAAACAGTGGATGAAGGTAGAATTGTTATATAATAACGGTTTTACATATCATTCCTGTGGATGTGGTGGTCCTGGATATAGGCCGGCAAATTTATCTGAAGTTGAGGATTTTATAAGACGCGAGAAGGTTTTTAAATCTGAGGGAGCAATATTGTTGCGAAGATTGACTATAAAAACTTAAGAAGTCTGACGATGGATGTTCAACTAACGGGGAACGATAGCTCAATGAACATAAGAAACGGCGGCCGACATAATGACTTCCGTTTTCTCAACAAATGGGGAGATTAACGTAACAYTTTCCCTATCCGTTTCGTCTACTGWATAGAWTGGAGGGAGGAYAGARATGAAKMAACTACTTGTGAAATCGGYAGKTTATTTGGGGTTGTTGTGCATGATTTTTTTGCTGTACAAAGTAACCTTGTWTTGGAACCCAATAGGTATACAAAAGCAAACCGTTTCATTCCTGAAAGCAGTTCAGGAGCAAAACTACGACAGAGCTGCGGAATTGTTTGGCTGGGAAGGGCGGAAGACCGCGGGCAGCAAGGAAAGCGCTTGGAAGCAGTTGGCTGAAGAAGAAGGGGTTCGATTACTATCCTTCAGTAACGTTCGTGCTGAATATGACGATGGTTGCTATTGCACGGGCCATGCGGATCTTGTGTTCGAGGTGAATGAAAGCCCTATGCAGGTTAGAGCTGTGATTACATATGGAGTAGGTGCAAGGCCGAAACAAATATGCGCAATAACACCCTCGGGGATGCAAGGCGGTTCCATTTCCCTGATAACGGCATGGAACTCACTGGCATGTGGGAATAGCTCGTTTTGAAGTCTTCATTGACCTAACGGGAAACGATAGTTGAAAACTAAAAGGGCTGCCGCGTGGCAGCCCTTCGTCGTTACGCCAACGGGCAGGTTTGCGTGGTAGCAGTGTAGAAACATAGTCATCAAGTAGGTTACGGGGGTGTGGGGATGAACAGCGAAGTTACAGCGGTTGGATTTTTGGAAATGATTCAACAGGGACAAGGGTCATTCTCAAGACTTTGTGTTGAAGACGGTGTTTTAACTGAAGTTGATTTATCAAATCTCAACTTTGAGGAGTGCCTATTCTCGGTGAATTTTGCTGGTTCGAATTTTCAAAACTCGAGGTTTATCAATTCAAATCTAAAAGCATGTATTTTTACTAATTGTATTTTTAATAATGCAGTGTTAGTTGGTAACTCACTAGATGGTACAGATTTCTCGGGAGCGAAGGTAGACGGAATGACTTTTAAAGACAACACCATTCATTCCATAGTGCTTACAGAGTCACATCTTGCTGAAATGATACTTTAATTAAGGGAGAAACGAATGACAATAAACAAAAAGAGTTCCAGAAGAATATCAGTCAGAGATGACAATTACATATGGACTATCTCCCCAGGAAGCGGATATATAATCTTGATAGCTGAACATGAAATCACTAGAGGAATGCGGCTTGAAGTTTACGTTGAATCAGATATCGACAGTGTTTGGGTAAACTTCCCTAATACAGAACATCTAAATATTAAAATCATTAGACCAAGAGATGTTGAATATTTTATTTGTCAGTCGCTTGATCAAGGGTGGACTCCAAAAGTAAAAGGAGCACCTGTTGTTTTTGATTTTGACGGTAAGTTTCTGAAAAGAAGATTAGGCTAACGAGGAACGTTAGTTCAATGAAACAGCGATAGTCTAGGACTTTGTTTTTTGTCCTTGGCTGTCGCTGTTTCAATTTCTGAGGTCAGTCTAAAACTTATTGTATGAAGTCCGACGATATTACAATTGAGAATCAGCGTGGAATAAAGAAACCCAGTCTAATGCTTTATTTTCTTCCGCCAGCTGAGTTTTGGGAACGAAATGTGTTGCTGGCAGTAAAGAGGGGCAAATTGCTTTTGACCATTAAGGTTAGCAGCCGTTCGAGAGAGGATCGAAATTAAATCAACCTCGGTGATTTTCTCTTGCCCTATCGTAAACTCAATAACGCAGAGCAGTTCTCTTTGCATAGCTGCAATGGCTCCAACTGATCCATTCACGCGGACTGACTGCGCAGCCCGCGCACTTTCCCTTTTAGTGGTCACTCAAGAGAGCAAACTTGAAGGGGATATTTTTATGGGCTTTTTATCTCCATTCCGTTTTCGATCACGATACTGCTTAGGTGTGATATCGGCATGTTTTTTAAACGATTTAATAAAGTGAGTCTGGTCATAATAGTTCAAACGAGTAGCGATGGTTGAGACCGACTCACTTGTGAAATCGAGCAGCTTCTTAGCTTCTTCTATTTTCTCCTGATGGATGAAATGACTGATCGTGAGTCCCGTTTCTTTTTTGAAAAGGGTGGATAAATAGGTACCGTTAAGTCCAGTCAGCTCAGCCAGTTCAGAGATAGAAATCGCATCATATAAATGATTAAAAATGTATTCTCGGCATTTCGCGATTGGCTTAGAAACGGTGCCTTTCCGATTTTCGCTAACGCGATCCGTAATATCTAAGAAGGCGTCTATCATCGCGGTTTCAACCGAGCGAACATCCGTTAAATCCTCGATATGCTGAATGTAAGTATCGCTTAAGCGATATGCCAGCTCAGTGTACAGTCCACCCTCCATACCCGCTCGAATGGCTACAGCAATTGCACAGATGGCAATATTTTTGCGGCTTCTCAAATGACTTCGTTTGGATAGTGTGCCTGCCTCCCCAATTACACCTATTACGAATAGATTCTTAAGTGCAGCTTTATCGCCGTTCTTAATATGCCGTAATAATATCTGTTCAAATTCCTGGCTCGTGTGAAGATTAGAAAATTCCTTCATATTAGACATCGATAGCTCGATAGCTTCCTCTGACAAAAAACGTTGGTCCAACCGGAAATTATACTCAAGAACATCCGTCAATGCTAACGCCTCTTGATTGACAATCCAATGTGCCATGATGCCAATGTGAAATAATCTCTGCTTGGAAACAAGTGGGAGACTGCGCATATATTCAACCCAAGCTGGATGGAGTTTTCTTGGAATATTATTGTCATTCATGAGATTTCGAACAGTTTCCTCGGAAGGAACATAATCAATTGAGGGACCTATAATAATGGTTCCTGCTCGCTTCAAATTCGAATAAACGGGCTGCACGATAAAAAATTCCTCGAACTCCGTTGTCTGAATAACGGGAAAAGTTTTATCCCAGGTTCGTTTTATTAATTGCTGGAAGTATTCTGGATTTTGTAAGGCGGAAAATGGGATAGGAGCGTTGGATTCGAAATATTCCTGCCCGCTTGGATCATCCGCACTCAACCAATAAACAGGCAGCTGCAAGCTCTCATGAAGTAATTTAGCTAAAAAGGAAGGATTAAATTCCATCTAATGCCTCCAAATAAATTTACTGTTATTCAAATAATCATACCATATTTCCGATTTTTTGATCATCTATAATGAGTGTGTAGTAAAAAATGAAAACGCTTTACAGTTTGTGAGTTTATTTAAGGGGGATTCAAAATGAATCGTGACATAAAGAAAATGGTTTCACAAATGACATTGGAAGAAAAAGCAGATATGTACTCTGGCTTGGATGTTTGGCATTTAAAGGTGCTTTTTCAGATGAAATGGTCGAACAGCTTCTCCTCCAACTAAACGGACAAAAATAATTATACAATCGAGGTTGCTACTATGGAACAGACTAAACTTTCATTTTCGGAGAAGCTTGGGTATGGCGTTGGAGATATTTACGCTTACGTGACCTATCTCATTCTCAACATTATTTATTCAGGAGCGAACGTTCCTTATGGTGTGTTGAACTCATTGATTACACAAGATCCTTATGAGCGATCTTTGCTTAACATATTCCGTATGTTAATGGCTATCTTTGGCGCGGTGCTCGTCTCGACCATGACGGTTCCCATCGTAAATTCATTCGGTGGCGGTAAACAGGGATGGATGATGACGTTTACTATTTATGGTGCGATTGCAGCGGTGTTGTTCTTGATTACTTTCCGTACGACGAAAGAGAGAGTTAAGCCAGCAGTAGTCCAAAATACGGTCCCTCTTAGCGGCTCTTTGAAAGCGCTTTTCCGCAATAAGTATTGGGCGCTGCTCGTGGTCTTCATGATTCTAAGCTTTATTATGACGTCGGTTAATACAGCGGTTAACATTTATTACGCGCAGTATATTTTAGGTAATGCTGAATTGATGTCCATTCTCGGTGTTATTTCCTTTATCCCATTGTTAATTGGCTTGCTGTTTGTTGCTCCGATTATTAAAAGGTTCGGTAAACGTAATTCCTCACTCCTAGGGTTAGCCATCACAATTTTGGGAGCAACGATTACGGTTATTGATCCAACTAGCATTAAAATCGTAATCATCGCGTCGGTGATCAAATCACTTGGCGGGGTTCCATTAGCTGCAACGATGTTCGCGATGCTTGCAGACACCGTAGATTACGGAGAATGGAAAACAGGCATGCGAACAGAAGGTTTAGTTTACAGCGCTGGAAGCTTCGGCTTAAAGGCAGGCAGCGGGCTTGGCGCCGCGATAGTCGGTTGGATGCTCGCATTTGGAGGTTATGTTGGTGGTCAGGAGCATATTAGCGAATCCGCTCGTTCCTCAATCCTGTTCATGTACATTTATTTGCCCATCATCATTAGTGCGCTCATGGTCGTTATTCTCTACTTCTATAAATTAGATAAGTTATTCCCGCAAATTGTAAAAGAGTTAGAAGCAGCTAAAAACATATAAATAGGCAGGGAGGAGACAAGGCCGCAGATAAAATATAATTGAAAAGCGCAATGTGCTGGAAGCGGGCTCCGGTATTTTAACGGCGTCAGCTTGTTTGGCTTTATTCGGAGGCTGACTCTTTAATCATGTGAAGCTTAAAAAAGCTGAGTAGAGGTATTAAAGTGACCCCATTTAGTTAGACGGATTATTTTATTAGGCGATTTTCTGGGAATGAATCCGGTACAGTACAGGATTCATTACCAGAAAAACTCCTAATAAAATAA
>NZ_JBFTSN010000333.1:0-7139 GCF_056400045.1 Paenibacillus sp. 01L418 | reverse complement strand
TTGCAATGCTGGTGTATTTTTCGCTTTTTTTCGTTTCAGTTTTGTTAATAGATAAATTCATAATAAAGAAATTCTTTTCTTTAAGATTGATTGGATTAAATGATATCCCAATTGTACTGAAGTTTATGTCTTTACTTGTGTTCATTGCTGTTGTCTTATCTGCTTATTCTACTGCGTACAATTTTGGTAAAGATAGTGTATTAAATACGAGAACATATTGGACGATTGAACAAAAGAATGACACTTATGCTGTCGTGGATACATTTAACGGAAATTTCATTTGTGTTCCTATCGATATTGATAATGCTACTTTCAAAGCGGAGTACATTTTTGTAAAACCCGAAGAGGTTAAAGATAATTTTAAAAATGTTTTAATAAAAGAAGCTTTACATGAAAAAGAGTAGTTGGATATCAAACACGATGATGAAGAAAGAAATGAGTAACATGACTGCATTAGCTCGCAACTTGTTACATATACGTTAACGATTCTTTTATTCACATTAGAACATAAGCTAATCTCAACAAAAAAAAGCACTTCTACGTTAAATGTTTAACGTAAGGAGTGCTTTTACCTTACATAAAATTCTAGTTTTATCTAACAGATTAATTTTTCATGCGAGTGTTTAGACGAATGTATTGTTAAATCTTATTTATCTTACTCTCTAGGTAGCTGCCTATAAACCAAACGAAAGATGAAGGAATAATCCAGATAATCATTGTTACTACAACTTCCTGAATGTCTTTCATAAAGTAGAGAATAATTCCGAAGATGAATTCCATTAAAACGATGGAAAAAGCATTTCCATGTTCACGCAGATGTCGATAGGATTCAGTATATTCTTTTATTACTTCTGGATTAGTTGTAGGAATAGAAACAATTGTACTACTACTAGCTGCTCTTTTATTAATCAATTTCACATAAAAATCTAGGATGTTTCCTTTGTATAGAGCTAATACGAGGAGAATTACTTGTACTAGAAATATAAATATAAGGAAGAACCATTCTAAGTTATTTTTAGTCACCCAATATAAAGCGACTGTAACTAAGATCAATACAATGATTCCAATGATTGTAGGTTTCTTATTGAACTTGTGAGGTTTGAAAATACTTGACCTAGTAGCATGTAAAACCAGTATTGGCGTACTTGCAATATAGCAGAAAGCTAAACCAAGTAACCCAAATAAAATTATATGAGAAGAAGTGAAGTCTTTTAAAGAAACTTGCAACTTGTAAAATTTACTAAATGCAGTATTGTTACTGTATAGGTATAAAGTGACTAATGTACCGAATACTGTACCAACAAAATACCTTACTAAATAAAACTCCCACCAACGATTATTCAATGGTATTCCCCCTTCATTATACGAAGCTTGATACATGCTTGAGTTCGACTCTGTTCGTAATGTTAATAGCAATATATTTGACCTTTAAACGCCTTTGATTCAACAACCAGTATCCCTTAACTATATTAGTAATAGATTGCAGATTCTTAGCGCATAGGAACAGATCATTGACTAATCTACAAGTATTGGTTGCAGTGGTAGCTGTCTCTTCATCAGAAACGTTTTCCTCCTCATTTCACTTTAATAGTCTGCGCAGTATTGATGATCTTCGCCATCTGCTCAATCAGAATCTCTCTGTCCCACAGCTTAACTCCAAGACGTTTGCCGCCATCTCTAGCTTGTTCTGTGAATCCGCTGTTGGTGATCACCCATGCTTTGTTACATCTATATACGTCCTTGCTCGTATAAGCCTGCTGTATTCATAGCCTACGTTCTTCTTCCACCGTGTGGCTTTAATGATAACATTCTTTATAGATGATGATAGGCTGAGATCAGCCCCTTAGTCGCCCTTGCCACCTGTACGCTTCACTTGCCAACCAAGACGCTTGAAGAACTGCTCAAGGTAACGCTCAAACATCGTTCCAGTAATCTTGTCTATCTCGTTGATGTGGGCTTTCTTTAGCTTTTCTTGAACATAGACAATACGGAAACCAATGCTAACCGCTAGAACAATGATGATGAAAATTAAAAGGGGATTCAGCCATGCTCCACCGAATGTTGCTCCATCCTTGCTTAAGGTGATGTTGAAGGCGAACAGAAAGGCACAGCCAATTGCAAGCTGTATTGCTAGATCAACGAATGTAGGGCCTTTCTTACGTCCTCTAGCCAAATTCTAATTCTCCTATTCATTTGGAATATGTTAGTATATATATAGGTAATTATATCTAGTTCGATTGAATTGTGGAAGCGAATGTTAGGAATGTAGACTGGGTATAGAATGTAGTGAAATTAATATTTCTGGTGGAGGGATGAAGCTCTTGTCGAATGAACCACAAAGTGAACAAATAGAATCAATATTGGCGACAATCGTAAGATTGTTTGCAAAAGAAGGCTCTGCTAAAGAAGTAGCTGTACTATCAGAATCAGAAGCATCAATTAAGGAAACTAGTTACGACAACTGGAATGGTGGTTCATACTTCCACACTCTATTTTTGAAAATACCTATTTCATTATTTGCTCAAATAGAGCAAGAGAAAGAGGGGATAGAGGAAAATATACAGCAACGTGCAGCTAAATTGTTTGATGAAGAAAACTACTATTTGCAGCATGTGAAAATATGCCCACAACTAGCAAAAGACAGTGACTGGCGTTTGAAATCTAAACAGTGGTTAAATGGAGCTAATATAAATAATCAAGGCAGAGTTCGTTCTGATAATATTGCTTCGAAGAATATGGATGGCTTATTGTTTAGATCAATTCCAGAGATAAACATGTATAAAGCTTTTAAGTCGCTAGGCGTTTCGTTTGCGCCATTGCCTGTTTTCATTAGAGGTGGGCAATCGTATCGCAGAATTGAACCTGACTTTATGATTATTAAGGATGGAATTGTTTTAGTGGTTGAGGTTGATGGCGATACAGTTCATCAAGAGTCCCCTACGGAAGCACATGATAGAACTACTATGCTACTTCATGAAGGTGTCCATATCGAGAGAATAAGGGCTAGTGAATGTGATACGGAACAGAAGGCAAATGAAAGTGCTAAGAAGATATTAAATATTTTAGATAAACATAGAAATGTACGGTAAGCCAAATGAGATTGGGAAGCATAATTCAATGAATAAATACGGTCAGACAGCTGTTAAAGCAGTTCAGTTACTTCAATTGAAACACACATGTTCGGTGAAGGTACAGTAGAACAGAAAAAGGAACATCCAAAGAAAGCCTTTTTTTGACTTTGTGAAACTGATTGGGTTCGTGGTATTAAACAAGAAAGTTGTGGTCTTATTCTTATTGGATTGTCTTCATTATTTAGGGTTCAAGGGGTGATGTTTGATATGAAGTTATTGCATGAATCAGGAAAATATTATTATATTAGCTGTGAAAGATGCTCTAAGGAGAATAAGGTTCTTAAGATTAGCTGTCAATTAAATGACATTGGCTATAAGTCCAATGCAGTTATTATGTGCTCCTGTGGAGAGTCTTCAAATATCATTAAGAAGCCAGCAAACAAACAGTTGTTTCAAGATACGGATAATTCAAACGAGATATTGCGTTGTCCAAAATGCAAATCCACTCAGTTGTCCGCAGGAGACAAAGGCTTTAGCCTTGGTAAGGCAGCTGTTGGAGGTGCTTTGTTAGGAGGAGTTGGACTACTAGGAGGACTTATTGGAAGTAAGAAGTTAATGGTTGGTTGTATGAATTGTGGACATAAATGGGAAGCAGGAACTTCATAAAAGATGGAGTTGTGTCTAAATTGCGTAATACAATATTAATACTCATTGCCTTATCTATTTTCATATTCTCTGGATGTTCAAACGGTGCGGATAGTGTTAGTTCAAGCTCTGATAGTGAATACAATGAAATGATGGCAAAAGCTAAAGAATTACATAAGCAAGGAAAAACAGAAGAAGCATTTGAGGTTATTTCGGATGTTGTAATCAAGTCAGAGGATATGAATTTCCTTACAGAATTGCTGGACGTAATAAATAAAGATGCAGTTCCTATGCTAGATCTCATTGATATAGAAGTGAGTCGAGATGAAGATTACATTCGTGCAACAGGATCAGTAAAGAATAATGGAAACACATCGTATTTCTACATAAAGGTTAAGGCAATATATATGGATGCAAATGATAATGTGATAGATACTGATTGGACATACGCCATTGATTCATTAGGGATTGAGCCAAACGAGACTAAGAAGTTTGAGATGATGACCAAATATCCAGAGGGGATAAAGAAATATAAATTTGAACTGTTTGAATAGATATATCGAATGACCGATTAGCACTAAGAGTGCATAATGTCGAAGCAATCCTTTGTGCGAAAATGGAGTCTGGATTGCATGTCAGGGCTAAGAGGATTGAGAGGAGAATGTTGCTTGAAGGCATATAATAATTGTCTAAGTTTGCTATTCAACTTAAATTTATTTATAAAATAATTGTTGAAGGTGATACTATGAAGTTTTATATTAGAGGTTTTACTCATAATTTTACTATCCCAACTAGTGTTGTAGAATTTCCCTCTGTAGTTTTAATGACAGATAACTGGAATGATTATGGATATGAGACGTATTTTCATGTTTATTACATATATAATTCTGATGCTTTTGAGTATATGGGTGCGTGTAAAATTTGTAGTAAACTCAATCCAACTACAAGATTGGTCATTCCAAGAGAATTTGAGTGTTTAGATGAAAATTTTTGTTCCCTGGGTCAATCAGTTTCTTACTATGAAACTATATGCAAAGAAGGATTTGAACGAGCAAAGAAAATTCTAAATTCACTTAACGATACAGCGTTAAACGACGATATCCGCATAAGATTTAAAGATGAACCTGCATTTAAAGAGTCATTACTACGTTTCAGTGAAGCAGGTAAAGCATTAAAAGAGGCTAAGTTATACTTTGGTGAATCAATAATAATAGACAGGTCTTTAAATTTTAGATTTGAATATAAAATACCTAATGCAACCTCACCTCATAGGGTTGACTTAAACTTTTCTGAAAATGATGTTCCATTTAGAATAAATTGTTTTGTGGGTAAAAATGCAACTGGTAAAACTAGAATTTTAACTGAACTCGCAAGTAGATTGAGTGGAGCGAAAAAGAGTGGGAATAGATCGTTTACACCCGAAAGACCATCATTTAGTAAAATAATCGCTATTTCATATAGTGCATTTGATGAATTGTATAAACCATTTGAAGAGGAAAAGAATGAAAAAAAACAGTTAGAGGGAAAAAATGAGAATGATGAAACTGAAGACAACAACAGAATAGAAGATACAATACTTGGTAGCTATGTCTATTGTGGGTTACGTAATAGTAAAGGATTACTAACAATAAATGAAATCGAAGAAAATTTTTTCAATGCCTATAATAAAGTTCTGAAAAGAGAAAGAGAACAAAAATGGATAGAAATAATGAGTAATATTCTAGAGCCAGAACATTTAAGGATTATTGATGATATAAGAGTTATAAGAACTAAAGTTGCATCAGAACCAACTAATTTTCTCAGTTCTTACTTAAGCTCAGGTCAGAATATAATGCTATCAACAATAACTGAAGTTATAGCCAATATAGAGGTCGATTCTTTACTTCTATTCGATGAACCAGAGTTACATTTGCATCCTAATGCTATTGCCAATTTTATGAGAATGTTTTATGAATTGTTATCTACATTCAATTCATATGCAATTTTATCAACTCACTCACCATTAATAATTCAAGAAATACCTTCAAAATTCGTTAAGTTATTCAATAGATCGAATAATACTCCTTATATTACAGATCCAGATGGAGAATGCTTTGGTGAAAATATAAGTGTATTAACAAATGATCTTTTTGAAGTTAGAGAACATGAAAGTAACTATAAAACTTGGCTTAAAAAAATGAAAGAGGAAGGGAACTCATATGATAATATCATACAAAAATTTGATTTTAACCTAAGTTATAATGCACAGACATATTTGAATGCATTATATGTAGAAGAGGTAGAGTGACATGAAAAAGTTAATTTCTCCAGAACTTAACGCTAATGATGTTTATATGCATCTCATGGAAAACGCAAGATCAAAAGAGAAAAAAGAAAGATTATTGCAATTGCAACCTTATGTATACAGTAGATACGACATTTATACGAAGAATGCTTTAAGCTTAGAGAATATTTCAGAAAGTAAGATAACGGAAGAAAATGATAAATCAACGATGCAAAGCTGTTATAATCGTAATAGTAAAGGTTACCTCGAGGGAGAAGTAGTCGCAGAAATAATAGGTATTCAATCAGTTCAACATAAAAACAAATGCCCATATTGTGGTCTAGATAGACCACGTACAATAGACCATTATTTGCCGAAAAGTGACTTCCCAGAGTTTTCAGTTTTTCCTTCAAACTTGATACCTTGCTGTCAATATTGCAATGGTAAAAAGGGAGATAGATGGATTAGAAATGGAAAGAGAATCTTTCTTAACCTTTATTACGATGAAATACCTGAAGTAAAGTATCTACATACAAATATTGAACTTAATAAAGCAGACATACCTCTCATTAGATTTACATTGAGTAATAATGGTGAGATTAATCCGTATTTATTTGAGATAATTCAAGAACACTATGCAGCATTAGATCTCCTTAAACAATTTTCATTAAATGTAGAGGACGAAATTTCAAACATTAATGACCATATCCTACACGACAAACTTTCAATTGAAACTCAAAAACGAACATTAAGAAATGAATTGGCTTCTTCAATTAGACGGTATGGTATAAATTTCTGGAAATCATCTTTTTTAGATGCATTACTAGAATGCGATGTGTTTTTTGAGAAATACCAAAAACAAGCTTTAGTGTAATCAAAGCATAAGAGTAATATTGATTAACTATCTAAAAACGAACTCGAAAACACGTGTCTAGTTAGGTTTTATGTCTTTTGAAGTTATCAATAGAAGAAAGATATAGTTTCAACAAAATACTAATCAATGGATATTTTGTCTAATTCCAATAACGAAGATTTTTGAGTAATTTATTGGGGTTTTGCCGTTCGATAGTTTTGAGAAGTTATAGGAGGATTAGAACTCATCTCGAAATCAAAGGATCTTTAGACTGGACTTTTACGGGTTATGAGAGTACAGTCTGGGC
>NZ_JBFTSN010000332.1:0-7147 GCF_056400045.1 Paenibacillus sp. 01L418 | reverse complement strand
GTATCGGCCATCCAGCCTAGCTCCTTGCTTGTAAACGAAATAATGCTTTCTCCCCCAGCGATCGGTGTAAGATTATTCCACGTTTTCCCTGAATCAACCGAACGACCAACGCCAATGACTCCAGCGGCTGGAGAGTAACCTCCGAGTATCGCAGCTCCATCAACAAGCTCCATATTGCTAGGGTGTCCACCAGGCGCAGCAGGTCCTTCTTTAACAAGTCCTGCAGCACCGCCTGGTGCTGGTCCGCCGCCTGCTGTTTCCTGGCTAATTACTTTCCTCCAGCTTGAACCATTATCTGCAGAGGCATAAAGGGAATAAGATTGCTGGGACATCCCTACTCCACCGTAAAATTGTGCCCATATTTGATTTCCCTTTGTGTAAAGCTTACCGCCTATGCTCTCCTCTGATTTAACTGTTAGTTTTGTGGACCAATTCATACCACCATCTGTGGTTTCTGATAGTCGATAGCCAAATCCAGGTACTACGATAAGTGACCATCCATGCTTCACATCTGTAAATTCTGCATAGCGGTTATTGGGAGGAGTAGAGATTTTGGTCCATGTTTTCCCGCCATTTGATGTTTTATAGGCAAAAGCCTTCGTATAGCCGAAGCCATTTGAAGCATCCACAAAATGAATACGTTCAAGCGCGAGCGGATTGGTTACTATTTTGGTGAACGTTTTTCCGCCATCCTTGGTGTGAATTAGGGCATTCGTTCCGGAAGCAGAAGATTTCGCCAATGCCCATCCAGTTGTGTTGGAAATGAAATCAAGCTGTGTAAATTGCCAAGTACCCTTATAGATCGGTTGCCATGTTGAGCCGGCATCAGAAGTTCCAATGAGAAATCCATTGCCAGCAGCGCGTCCGGTTGTACCGTTCAAAAATTGAATATCACTGAAATGGTATGTGGTATCCCCTGCTGGTGTTCCGCTGAAAAGATCCTTTGCTGTTGTGCTGCCTGCTGCTTGCGTTAACGGTGCGATTGCTGTTAGGCCAATCATCAGTGCTGCTACAAGACCGTACTTAAGTTTAGCTTTGATCATGTTTTTCCTCCTCCTGCTGCTAAGTTAGTATTAGAGCCTTTATAGAAGAAAATACCCTGCTTTGATCAAATTGAATCTTAAACGTTATTGATCGTTATGCTGTAACTTTCTTACGAGCACCGCTTATTTTAAATACAATGATGCCACAGACGATTACAAGGACACCTAACCCTTTATTCGTTGTGAAAGCTACTTTTTCGATACCTAGCCACCCTTGCGAGTCCCACAATAAAGCAGTTCCCAGCTGTGCGGTTAGAACGATAGAGATGGCATACGTCGGACCAAGCCGCCTAATGCCTTGTACCAGACAAGTAACAACGCCTACGCCGATTAGACCGCTGAACCAGTACCATGGCTTCATATTTTGTAATGCAAATAACTGTTCGCCTTCGAATACGAATCCGATAACAAATGAGGCAAGGAATCCCATGCCTAATACTAACGCAGTTGTTGTCCATGTATTTATTCGTTCATTGACTTTGCTATTGAATATATTTTGCAAACTGACCAAACAACCAGTGAGAACTGCAAATATAAGTCCAATCATCATGTTTTCTACTCTCCCATTGGCTTATTGATTTGAAATAGCTCATGATATTGTTTTACTCATAAATATTTTGAATGGCGAGTGCGCGTAGTCCATCCTTGTTTTTAACAAGAATGCCTCCATTTTTTCGCTCAATTAAACCTTTTGCACAAAATTGCTGGACAACCCGATTGAGATGTCTATAGCTCGTTCCGATCAAGTTAGCCGTATCCTTTAAGCTGATTGTTTTCCGCTGCCCTTTAATTAGATATTCTGAATCATCATAGGAGACGGACAATAGATAGCTCGCCAATCGAACCTCCACAGGATGCAAAATATTGAAGCTTAATGCGTTCGAATTTTTCAAAAATTTCCGAGCTATAATTTTTAATAAAAATTGCAGCAGCGGCGAATGATCTTTGCCATATTTATTCAACCACTGATGATGAATGCCAATCATGTATACAGTCGACACGGCTTCGACCGTGTTGATAATGTCAATGTCTTGCACATATTCAATATCCCCTACTACATCAAGGGAGGTTTTGAAAGTAAGAATAAGTGTTTTCCCATCTTTCGAGGTTGTGTAGATCTTTATCTTTCCTTGAACGAGAAAATAGAGATATTTTGAAGATTGACCTTGGGAACAAATAAGCTCCTCATGGTCAAAGCAGAATAGTGATAAATGGGGTAATAATTGTTCCCCGAATGTTGTTTCCAATTGATGCGTTTGTAAAAAATGGTGGAGCTGCTCGCGATCTTTAATTTCTTGCATCTGTACGAATCACCTCCAGAGGAATACGGTTAAGGGCTTGGTATATTTTAACTATTATAACCGCAATATAACCACCCCAGCTATCATCATCCCAATACCGATGAATTGAGGCAGCCTCATCTTCTGCTTTGCAACCCCAAACCATCCTTGACTATCGACGATAAAAGCCAGGCTTAACTGGGCAATCAGCATGGCAGATATGCTAAGAGTAACGCCAATTTGTTGAATAGCAGTGACATTGCTGAAGATGATAATAGCTGCAAAGGAACCGCCGATTAGATATAAGGGTTTTACTTGTTTAAAACCGGACCACTGTTTATCCCTGACGAATAACAGAATAATCAAGGCTGCTATGAATCCGGTGAACTGGGTAATCGTTGCGGTTTGCCAAGTGCCGATATCTTGACTAATTCTTGAATTAGCAACACCTTGTAGTGTAATTAAGACCCCGCCTAAAAATGCGAAAATGCTCCCTTTCATATCATTGCTCTCCTCCATATCAATCTTTCCATCATTAAACGATACATTTCAAGGTTTAGGAAAGGACATATGTCCTAAATCAATGTAAAGCAGTTTTTTGCATAAAAAAAGAACGAACGCTCGATCACTGTTCGTTCAATTTATTCGTTTGGGATAGCCTCCTACTCGCTCCAACGTATCTTATTGCGGAACCCCAGTTCTTTGGAGATGAGATCCGCATACTTTTTTGCTTGCTGACCGTAGCTCTCGATTTTACTTGGCGTAAACCGTATCGCGGGACCAGCTACATTCAGTGATCCAATAACGGTATTATCATAAGAAAAGATGGGAGCCCCGATGCCAGTTGTTCCATCCGTTGCTTGTCCTGATGTGATGGCATAACCTCGGGAGCGAATGATCTCTAGATCAGTCTGAATCATTTCTTTGGATAATGGAATCAGCGACGGTACTGTTGTCCAATCCACACCTTGCAATATAGCTTCCTGCATCGTGGATGGCAAATGAACAAGAATAGCGCGATTAGATGCTCCTATATATAGTGGCAGCCTAAGTCCGATAGGTTCGGAAATTTTCAAAATTTGCGGTGAATCGATGGAATCAATATAGACGCCTTCTTGGTTCTCTCTTGTAGCCAAATAGATCGTTTCTTTCGTTTTTTGCGATAGTTCGACCATGAATGGTCTAGCCAGTGACCTGAACATTAGACTGTCCCACATCAAAAAACCGTATTTCATAATGGAAAGTCCTAATTTATATTTTTTCGATTTTTTATCTTGAGCAACAAATCCATGTTCGGATAAAGAATGAAGAATTCGATGCGCGCTTTGTACAGGCATGTCGAGTTCCCTGCTGATTTCTGTTGCACTCATTTCTTTCTCGCTGCCATGMGGTACAAGCAGATCCAATATGTGAATAGCTTTGGAAATGACCCCGGACATTTGCTGCACCTCCGATAGGAATTGATGTTATATTGCTTAACATGATTTTAGCATATAGATCCTAGCAACGAAATATTACTCCGATGATTCCTCATGATTATGTAGAAGAATTGATAGATTCATGATGTTATCCGAGTCGATTCCCTCATCGGCAAAGCCCACCTTTTTAAAGCATCGGATGCTCGCTATATTTTCAACTTCAATACCTGCTGTAATGATCTGTACGGCATCTAATTCCTTTCTATTCTGCAGCAACTCCAGCATTCTTTTTCCGTAACCCTTATTTCGAAGGCTTGGATTGGTTAATAAGCTTACAGAAGCAGTATGGTCGGGATAAATTTCAACACTGATTTGACCAACGGGTATTTCTTGCTCATAAACTATCCAAGCATAATAATTAGAGCTTTTATTAACGAACTTATACCAGCGTTTTAATGGCAATTTGCCGCTTAACCATTTATAAACTTCTGCATCTTTAAACCAGTCTTCTAATACATACAAGTTGGGCTGTTCCAGCTCCCTAAACTCCATTGTGCTTCATCTCCTATTTTTAATTTATTCATTTATACTAAACGGCTCTCATGAAGGTTTCTATTTTTTTATATCCAAAAAGGCGAAATGATAGAATGGTTTCCTTCTCTTTTTATTCTTCTTTTTCGAAAGTATAATCATTTGCAACAGTACGAGAATGAGGAGAGAAATCACATCATGAAGCGCATAAAGCAATTTGCAGAGCCCGCTGCTCCAACCTTTATTCATTTATGGCGGCATCCAGGATTCCTTATCCTGTTTCTAACAGGTGGAATTATCGCCTTTGGCAACAAAATTTATGAGCTGGCGCTGCCGCTTATTTTGTACGATTTGAGCCACTCTGCGGTGAAAATGTCAACGATGCGCGCCATCGAGCTTCTTCCAAACCTGCTGCTTGCCATGTTTATCGGTGTACTGGTTGACCGCGTGCACAAGAAAAGCTGGTCATTATGGGCCATAGGACTGCAAATCTGCGTTCTTCTAGGTCTATATGCAGTCATTTCCTACGGCAATCCACCCATCTTTGTGCTATATGTAAGCGGCTTTTTGCTCATGCTGTTTGGTTATGCATTTAATAATGCCCGTGTTGGAATTGTGAAGCATTCACTCCCTGCGGAAATGCTGACACCGGCTAACGCTACCTTCAACTTTATGTCAACCTTGGTTGGCATTATGGGTCCTGCTGTAACAGGGCTGCTGCTCATGCTTCCTGTGCTGTATGATGCCTTATTCATTACTTCGTTTTTGTTCTCTATTGCATTTGTTTTGCTGATATTCTTACGCAGCGATGAGCCGCCTAATGCTCAGCAAGCTGGTTTCTGGCGTGAGCTTCGAGCAGGTTGGGCTGAATTTCGCTCTAATAAATTATTATGGCAGTTGACGATCACTGTAATTTTTTTGAACGCGACGTCAGGCATGGTGGATACAACGATCATTTTCTACGCCAAGGATGCGCTCAGACTGAATAATGCAGAGCTAGGTACCGTGTTGGCAGCAGCAGGTGTAGGTGGGCTTCTTGGCAGTCTACTTATTAGCAGGCTTCGACGCACCTATTCTGTTGGTGTCTTGGTCACGATCACCACGCTATGTGTTGCGTTATCTTATTTACTGATGGCTTTATCGCAATCCAGTATGATGTTAAGCTTCAGCCTGCTGCTTAATGGATGTTTTGAGATGATCAGCACCGTTTGTATTTGGACATTTAGACAGGAATCTACACCACATCAGCTAATCGGACGTATCAGTGGCATAACTGGCTCATTATTCAAGCTTGCTATGCCGATTACGATTGTTTCTGCGGGTTGGATCTCTGAGCTCGCGTACCCAACAGTAGTATTTTGGCTAGCTGCTCTAGGAAACCTGCTCATTTTCAGCTACTGTAGATTTAGCTCATTATGGAGTAAATGATGGATGAATGGTCAGCGTAATAAGCAGTACCTAATCTCAATAAATAACACGTACCTCCGATCGGAAAAGCATCAACGGTACGTGTTTTTTTATGCTATTGATTTATAAACGTTCTCACTCGGTTCTGTATCAGATTAGTAACATCCTTTGCAGTTTATTGTCTTGTAAAGTAAGCTTTGATTTGAATAATTTGTCTCCAGCCGCTACAAAATGTTCTCATTCATCTACAAATAGACTCTTTATTTAGTTATTCTTTACTGTATTCGGTAAATACACATGAAATAAAGTCCCTTCATCACTTTCAGCCCAAATTTGTCCTCCGTGACGTTCGACAAGCGTTTTCGTAATAGCAAGACCTAAGCCCCCGCCTCCCGATTTCCGGTTCCGTGATTTTTCCACACGATAGAAACGTTCGAATACATGCGCGAGCTGCTCAGTTGGTATTCCGATTCCAGTATCCTTGACGGTTATTTGAACACCTTGTTGAACTAATTTCCCATATACCGATACCTTTCCACCATTAGAAGTAAACTTTAGAGCATTCGATAATAAATTCGTCCACATTTGAATGAGTCGGTATTCATCAGCATGGATAGTCATTTCAGGGATGAAACCTCTTTCCAAAATAATTCCTTTATCTGAAAAGGAGGGCTTCATAAGATCTAAAACTTGTTCTATAGATTTTGTTAGTGGAACATCTTTTAAGCTTAACTGCTGTGCTGTAGAAGTAAGTGTTTGCAGTTCTTCCAAATCATTAACCATTTGGACTAAACGGTGAATTTCTTCTCTGCATGATTGTATGCGTTCAGGTGTAGCTTCCCAAATTCCATCTTGAATCGCTGATAAAAAACTATTTAATGTCGTTAAGGGGGTTCGAAGCTCATGAGCAATATTTTCGGTCATCGTTACCCGTAATTGTTCTTGCTGTTCAAGCTGTTCAGCTAAATGATTGATAGAGGCGGCCAGTTGATCGACTTCATCTTTTGGAGTGCCTTTTAAAGGAAGACGAGCATCTCGTTTTCCTCTTGCCATAACGAGTGTTATATTCTTCATTTTAACTAAAGGAGAGGAAATTTTTTTAGCGATGTAAATGCTCATAATAAGCGTAATAATGAGTGCTCCGCCTACTGTCAGTCCAATGGATTGAAGAATGGCTTGCTCTAAATGTGAATTTAACGACTCTGTGTTATCGTGGCTGCCTTGCGCTATCTCTTCACCATAAAGCTGGAAATGATGATGAGTGGCTGTAGCTAAAGCAATGGAAGCAATGATTAAGATGGCTGTTGTATAAAAGATAAGAAGAATACTAATCCGATAGGATAGTGTTTTTTTCATTTGCCTCCTCCATGAAAGCGATAGCCGGCACCAAAAACCGTCTGAATGAACATTGGATTTTTAGCATCCTCCTCTATTTTTTGCCGTAAATTTTTGACATGCTGATCAATTG
>NZ_JBFTSN010000331.1:0-7147 GCF_056400045.1 Paenibacillus sp. 01L418 | reverse complement strand
TCATTGATTCACTGCCAGAGAAGGATCGCTCCCAAGGCATTTCACTTTATTCTTTATTTACGTATATGCCGGGTATCCTTGGCCCTGTTCTGGCTTTGGGCATTTGGCAAACGGGGGATATGAATTATTTTACGATGGTCATGATTGCGATTGCAATCTTTACTGGGGTGTTCGGTTATGGCACCAAAATGGATCAAGGAAGCGACCAGACTGCTGCAAATCAGACCGGGCAGTCAGAAAGTATGTTTAAATCCTTCGGTCAGTTAGTAACTAACCCAATCTTGTTTAAGTGCAGCATGTTGATGTTAGTAGCTTCAATGGTATTTGGAGCAGTTACCACCTTTATTCCTTTATACGCTTCGGAATTAAAAAACGGCAATGCTGGAATCTATCTAATGCTGCAAGCGGGTACCGTTGTTTTGGCTCGTTTTGCTTTAAGAAAAAAGATTCCGTCAAGCGGTAAATGGCATTCATCATTTCTGATGGGGAATATGCTCCTTTTGACATTGGCGGCGCAATGCGTGAGCTTTTCTGTAACGGGAGGAGCTGTTTTTTTCTATGCGGGATCCATTTTAATGGGAACGGCTCAGGCTCTCATCTATCCTACATTAACAACCTATTTAACATTTGTTTTGCCGCAGAAGAGCCGCAATGTGTTAATCGGACTTTTTATTGCTATGGCTGATTTAGGAATTTCGCTGGGCGGCGTTATTATGGGGCCAATAGCTGATTTCACCTCATATTCTATGATGTATATGATCTGTGCTGGCTTAGGTGCGACGATGATCATCCTTGCTTATGATCGAGGGAAAATGTCTGTTCGACAACGATAGCAGGGCTTGAAAATATTTATTATTCATAGACATGTGCAAGCTAAAAAAACATTAAATCATATTTCATAATTTAAAAAATCGACCCTTTTGTGATCCAAGCAGAAGGGTTTTTGTTGTTTCTATTTTAGTATTTTTTTGAGTAGCTGAACAAAAGTATAATTCTATATTTTGTTATTATTCATGAGGCTTTCGGTTGCTTCCTCACGGAGTTAATCTTTAATCTTTCATTTTGTATTCTCTTTACAGGGGAGTGCAGGTCTGCTAGAATAGCAAAATCCGATTGTTAACCTAAATTAATTATTRTAGGTTAACAATTAAAAATAATGGATGGTGATCATTTGTGATAACAGATTTCGAACGGCTTGCTGCCATGAATAAGAACCACTTATGGCATCCATTTACTCAAATGAAAGATTACAATAACGCTGATCCACTCATTATTGAACGCGGAGAAGGCATCATGCTATATGACGTCCAAGGACGCGCATATTATGACGGTTTCTCATCCGTCTGGCTTAACGTACATGGACACAATGTGCCGGAGCTAAATCAGGCGATTACAGAACAATTAGGGCGAGTGGCCCATTCCACCCTTCTTGGTATGGCTAATGTTCCGGCAATTGAGCTTGCAGAAAAATTGGTGGAAATTACTCCGGAAGGACTAAACAAAGTATTTTACTCCGATTCAGGAGCAACCGGTGTCGAGATCGCGATCAAAATGGCATTTCAATACTGGCATAACAAGGGGATACGAGGTAAGACGAAGTTTGTAACGATGAACCAAGCGTACCATGGCGATACAATTGGTGCGGTGAGCGTCGGTGCCATTCCTCTGTATCATGACACTTTTCGCCCCATGTTATTTTCTTCTTACACCATTCCATATCCCTATGCTTATCGTCATGCAGGCGGTGAGGCGCAGGCACTGGAAGATACGTTAGCGTCACTGCGTCATTTGCTTGAGACAAAGTCGGATGAAATCGCGGCACTTATTGTGGAGCCGATTGTGCAAGGGGCTGGGGGAATTATCGTTATGCCTTCAGGCTGTTTACGCCAGATGGCTGCGCTGTGCCGTGAGTATGGCGTACTGCTCATTGCTGATGAGGTGGCGACTGGTTTCGGTCGGACAGGCGCGATGTTCGCTTGTAATCTCGAAGATGTTTCGCCTGATTTGATGGTGATTGGCAAAGGGCTGACCGGTGGGTATTTGCCTGTAGCAGCGACACTTGCAACTGACGAGGTGTATGAAGCGTTTTATGCTGATTACGAAGAGCAGAAAACATTTTTCCACGGTCATTCCTATACCGGTAACCCGATTGGCTGTGCCGTTGCTTTGGCAAGCTTAAAGTTGTTTGAAGAGCGCAATATGATCGAGGGAGTAAGAGCAAAGGCATCGTTTGTCCAGCGAAAGCTCGCAGCGCTAAAGGATTGCCAGCATGTCGGTGAAATCCGGCAAAAGGGACTAATGATTGGAATAGAGCTCGTACGCGACAAGGTTTCACGTGAGCCGTATGACTGGGCAGATCGAATTGGAGTTCGCACAACCTTGCGGGCAAGGGAGCTAGGAATGCTAACAAGGCCGCTCGGCAATGTGATCGTCTTTATTCCTCCGCTCTCGAGTAATGTTGCTGAACTGGATGCCATGACAAATATTTTGATGGAATCGATACTTCACGTCACCGAAGGGGAATGAGTTCTTTGAACATTTTTAACGATGATTCGATACGCGGATTATTTGTGACAGGTACAGATACAGCCGTCGGGAAGACGGTTATAACGGCAGCCATTACCGCTATGCTCCGTGCTGAAGGAATGAATGCTGGTGTCTGGAAGCCGATTCAAACCGGTGCTCCTCTTGGCAGCGGTCTTACCGATGCTGAGCGGCTGATAAGAAGCACGGGAATAAACGAACAGCCTGGGGCAGTCGCGCCATTTACATTCGAAGCTCCACTTGCGCCAATGCTCGCAGCTAAGCAGGCTGGTGTGATGCTTACGATTAAGGAGCTAATTGCCGCTGGTTTACCGCTCACAAAACATTATGAAGCACTGCTCATCGAAGGGGCTGGCGGCGTCGCTGTGCCACTGACCGATGGCACCCTCATGGTGGATCTCATTGCGGAGCTTCGGATTCCTGCTCTAATTGTAGCCCGTTCCAGCCTCGGGACAATTAACCACACACTTCTGACTGCTTCTTTCCTTCAAAATCGGGGGGTTCCTATTGTTGGCGTTATACTGAACGATGGTGAATTAACGGAAACAGATGACGATCCGAGTGTTGCTACGAATGCACAACTAATYGAACAATTTAGCGGTCTTAAAGTTCTCGGTCGGTTTCCTCGTTTGCATACCGAAGAGACTACACACATGCTGATACATACCTTACAAAAATCCATACAATTCGCGCCTATTAGAGAGGCACTTGCAGTTAAACCCATAGGAGGATGATAGAGATGAAAACAATTAAAGTAGAGACGGATTGGCAATCGCTTGCCAGAAAAGCATTGCATGGAGAATGCTTAACGCTAGATGAGGGGCTCGCAGTGCTTGAAGCCGACGATGATGAGCTGCTGCTGCTCATGCAAGCAGCGTTTACGGTGAGAAAACATTTTTACGGTAAAAAAGTGAAGCTGAATATGATCATCAACGCCAAAAGCGGCCTTTGCCCCGAGGATTGCGGCTATTGCTCGCAATCGATTGTTTCGACGGCCCCAGTTAAAAAATACTCTCTGCTTGATAAAGACACATTGCTTTCAGGTGCACGTGAGGCGATGGCGCGTAAAGCTGGAACCTATTGTATTGTTGCGTCCGGGAAAGGCCCAACTAACAGGGAGCTAGACCAAGTGGTGGCTGCAGTAAAAGAAATTCGTGAAACGATGCCTCTAAAAATTTGCGCATGTTTGGGTATTCTTGGGGATGATCAAGCCAGGCGACTTGCTGAAGCAGGCCTACATCGATACAACCACAACTTGAACACCAGTAAAGCCAACTACCCTTCCATCACGACGACCCATACTTATGATCAACGCGTTGAAACTGTGGAAAAAGTAAAGACATACGGCATGTCCCCTTGCTCTGGCGTCATTATCGGCATGGGTGAGACAAATCAGGAAATTGTCGAAATGGCTTATGCGCTGCGCGAACTAGATGCGGATTCAATTCCAATCAATTTTCTGAATGCAATACCGGGAACACCACTGGAACACGCAGGTCGCACGCCATCGATGAAAGCGTTGAAGGTACTAGCACTGTTTCGTTTCATATGTCCTTCTAAAGAAATCCGTGTGGCAGGCGGCCGAGAGGTCAACCTACTTACGCTGCAGCCTTTATCTCTTTTCGCCGCGAATTCACTTTTTGTGGGGGATTATTTAACGACAGCAGGCCAAGACATATCAGCTGATCATCAAATTATTGAGGATTTGGGCTTTGAGATTGAGTTAATTGCCCTTTAAGGCGGTGCCGACTATGAAATGGATGGAAGAAGAACTAGAATTATTGGCTGATGTTTCGAGGGAGCGTTCTTTGCGTATAACTAGCTCTGTATTCGGATCACCTGGTTATACGATGCGCGGAGAACGAACATTGCTCAATTTGTCCTCTAATGACTACCTTGGACTTGCCCAGCATCCGGCCATACTTGAAGTGATGCGTGAGACCTTGCTCACTGAAGGAGCTGGTTCAGGTGCATCACGCCATGTGACAGGCAACCGATTACCTTATGGTTGTCTAGAAGAAGAACTAGCGGATTGGCAAAACTGTGAAGCAGCGTTAGTTTTTGCAAATGGTTATATGGCTAATTCTGGTGTGATTAGTGCACTTGTAGGGCGAGGAGATGTTGTTTTTAGCGATCAGTTGAACCACGCGAGTATGGTGGACGGCATTGTACTCAGCCGTGCGGAGCACGCCCGGTATCGCCATAACGACATGGAACATTTACGTACGCTATTAAATAAGTATCGTGATAAACGGCGTAAGCTGATCGTTACAGACGCTATTTTCTCTATGGATGGCGACATGGCACCATTGCGTGAACTTGTTGCGCTCAAACAGGAGTACGGAGCGATGCTTATGGTGGATGAGGCACATAGTGGGGGGATCTACGGAGGGCGAGGCGAAGGATTGTGCCATGAATTCGGATTGCAGAATGACATTGATATTCATATGGGAACATTCAGTAAATCGTTCGGTATTTATGGCGCTTATATTTGTGGCAGCCGCTTGCTAATACGATGGCTTGTGAATAAGGCTAGACCACTCCTATATTCAACTGCGCTGCCTCCTTCAATCGTTGCTGGTATTTCAAAGGCGTTAGTTTTAGTAAAAGAGGAACACTGGCGTCGAGAAAGGCTTTATGCAGCAAGCAGATTATTTCGTTCCTTCCTTAGTGATGCGGGGTTTAACATCGGTTCCGGAAATTCCCAAATTGTACCCTTAATCGTAGGCTCTAACGATATGGCTTTACGCTTCAGCGAAGCTCTTGAAGAAGAGGGAATCACAGCGGTTGCCATCCGTCCACCTACTGTACCTGATGGAACAGCGCGTATTCGCTTTTCCTTGTCAGCAGTTCATACAGATAAGGAGTTGTTAAATGCAGCCGCACGCATTCATTCAATCGGACTTCGACTAGGAGTGCTGAGTCCATGATTACATTGGATAGCGAATCAGTGAAACTTAAGCGACAGACAAGCGGCACTATTTTATGGTTATGCGGATGGAGTATGCCAGATACGGTTTTCGATCGGATTCGTGAGTTTCTTCCGGATTTTCATCATGTTTCTGTTGATTACAGTGATGCCGATTCTCCAGAGAAAATGCTGCTC
The DNA here is from genome assembly GCF_056400045.1 of Paenibacillus sp. 01L418. NCBI lineage: Bacteria > Bacillati > Bacillota > Bacilli > Caryophanales > Paenibacillaceae > Paenibacillus > Paenibacillus sp. 01L418. Next base: position 1,497 of record NZ_JBFTSN010000331.1, on the reverse strand, counting down.
CTGACTGAAATGGCAGTAGACAAGACGATGGCTGATCATGGTCCGTTGTTAATCGGAGGTTGGTCTCTTGGCGGTTTACTTGCACTAAGACTCGCGGCAAAAGGGTTTGCTGATGGTCTTGTGTTGTTCGGAGCAACTGCTCGATTTACTCGATCAAAAGGTGAGTCTGATCTCGGCTTTGCAGATATATATGTTAGGAAGATGATTACAGGGCTCAAACAGGACCGACAAGGGGTAGAATCAAGATTCCGAGAGCTCATGTTTTCGGATGCAGAAAGGGAAGTCATTCTAGACGAAAGCCTATCCACGATCGGCAGCTGGACAACCCCAGCGTTAATCGCAGGACTTCAAATTTTGCGAAGCGAGGATTGTTTGTCTCAACTAAAGAGCATCACTTGCCCGGTATTTATTGTGCATGGGTCTGATGATCGTATTTGTCCTTACGGCGCGGCAGTGGAGCTTATGACCCAGTTGCCAAAAGCAACGTTATTCACGATGCCAGCCTGCGGGCATGCCTCTTTCTTAGGAAGGGAAGACCAAATAGCTAATGAACTGAGGAGATGGTGGCATGATCAGTAGGATAAATGATATCCGACGTCAATTTAACCGCAGTGCAAATTCGTATGACGCTCATGCTCATGTTCAGCGTAGGATGTCAGATCACCTTGCGAAAGCATTCATTGGGTGGAAGAACAAACGCAACATGGCCGAGCCCAAGATTCTTGAGATCGGCTGCGGCACGGGGACATTGACTGAGATTCTAGTTCATGAATGGCCTAGTGCAAGTATTACAGCACTTGATATTGCTCCCGCCATGATCAAGCTGGCTGAACAACGTGTATTATCAAATGAAGCGAACCGTGATGGCATCCTAAAAAACACTTCAGAGCGTATAAGCTTTATTCAGGCGGATGTTGAAGTATGGGGAGAAGATGCTCAGGAATCCTCTTATGATCTCATCGTCTCCAACGCCTGTTTTCAGTGGCTGAGCAATTCAAGGCAAACATTTGGTCACCTTCGGCGCATGCTTCGTCCTGGAGGCTTGCTCATATTCACGACATTCGGACCTGCTACATTTTGCGAGATGCATTATGCTTTTAACGAAGCTTATCGAGCCAGTGCAGTCGAGCCGCAGCGGCACGGACTTTGGTTTCTATCGACAAATGAATGGAGCAGCTTGCTCATTCAATCTGGTTTTTCTAGTATTCAATCTGAAAGCTTCATTCAGACGGAAAAGTATGCTTCAGCAAGAGACTTTCTTCACTCGGTAAAAGCGATGGGAGCTAGCACTTCAGAGGCTAATACGAAGCGAGGTCTCAGTTCGAGGCGGTTGTTTGCCAACATGTATAAGGAATACGAGGAGAAGTTCAGCATGCAAGGAGGCGTTGCTGCCAGTTATGAACTTCTATTGATTCAAGCATTGGCAAATGAGTAAATAAGTAAAATCACAAAGTTTAAAAAAAGCAGCCCCGTCTAGAACATGGTATTCCATGTTAT
>NZ_JBFTSN010000330.1:0-7166 GCF_056400045.1 Paenibacillus sp. 01L418 | reverse complement strand
GGATAATAGATGCCGTCATTCATCCCATAACATACAACGACCCAGTCCGGTTTGCTTTCCGCTAGAGCCTTGCCAAGCCGATCATGCACGCAGGGACGAGGAAAAGGATGCTCCGGTTCGCTTAAGCCAGATGCTGTCTCGCTGCTTACGCCAAGGTTAATGAGTGTCATTTGATTGGCTGGCATATGCTGCAGGAAATAAGCATCCATGTAAGCAATAAACGTACCCTCATCCGTAATGCTGTCTCCTAAAAAAACGATCTTTTTCTTATCTGGTATAGCAGAATCCTTCCCAAATAACGGCTTCATCAAATTGTCCTCCCTTTGTTGTTTCGCACGGAATATTGATGCATCGCACCCGGCAGTCCTCTAAACGCCAAGCAGCCATCGCTAATTAGCGTCCACAGCCGATATTCAGTGAAACGAAAGTCGATTAGCAGGAAATAATGGTCCTGTAATTCTCCAATAACAGCTCCTGCCTTTACAAAACCATCCTCGCTTTCGATTGCAAGCTTATCAATAATAGCTATAAGCCTTCTATCAAGCTCTTCTTCAGCAGCATGCTTAATCTTGTCATCTTCCCATAAACGCAGTGTACACTCTTCCTGAGACAGCTCCAACCACTCTGCTTCATAGCGTCGTCTCTCACTATCTACTATTTTCTCTGCTTGCTCATATCCGTTTACGATATTTAAGTAAACATCCCTCTCTAGCAGCCCTTGCGCATAGTGAGGCAGGTTAGTCTGCATGCTTGCCGCGTTAAGCCGAAAAAGCTCAGAAACATTCATCATATGTACGCTATTGGTACGATTCTTTAGCAAATGCATGATGAAACGTAGTCCTACCTGATCGTGCGCGTTATCGGCACACCAGATGATGATCGTTTTATGCTCAGCTATGGCTGTTATTTTCTCGATCATTCTCTGAATCTGATGCTCACGATTCATGTGGTGATTAAACATAAAACCAGACAGCTTCTCCATTTGCCAAAATTCTCGTGCCCGCTGTCCTTCCACACGATCAATATTCTTAATTGGACCTACTGAAAAGCAATCATTAAACGACAATACCTCATTGTCTGCATGTTTTCCTAAATTGCTTAGGGCTACTTTCAAAGATCCTGCATCCGACATGCTGCATACGAGATGAACCATGCTTTTGCGCTGATCAGCTTCAACTCGCAAGGAATGTGAGTGCTGCACGCTTTTTTCATACATTTGTACAATGGAGTCAGCCAGAGCCTTCTGCTCCCCATTTCCTTGTTCAGTAAACGGTACAGTCAGCTTTAGAATGTCATTTAGAAGGCTTCTAGCCTCACCCTCGCTCAGCTCCCTTAAACGCTCATAAAGGTCTTTCAAATCAAAGCCTCCTTCTTGTACACCTATACTAGTTTACGCCATATATAAAAAAAGCTGCTCAGCAAGATCATCGTTCTTATCGACCTTCTGAACAGCTTATAATTGTTTACTCCTGCTGCGATGCAGCTGCTTCTGCAAACCCTTGATCTATCTCATCATTTACTTGATCAGCCGCTTTTGCCGCGCCTAAACTTTTGAATGCCCACCAGCGAACGGCGATTACAGACGCAGCCGACTCGGTTTCACCTTGAAGCTTCATTCCGATACGGAATGTGCCCTTCTCCGGATAAACAATTGTTCCAAGCGATACATTCGGTATATCAGGCTCAAACTCTGTGCCTTTAAATACGTCGATTTGTCCATAATATACTTTTTTCATCGTGCTTGTTTGGTCAGCCAAAATCGTCTTATCGATCTCTTCCAAGCCGACTACAACCGATACTTGACCCTCGCCAAGGCCATGCTGAATTTCATCCGACACATAGTTTTTTTTGCCGCGCGAGAAGAAGAAGCCGCCTGTCTTGCCGATAGACTCCAGCGCTACTTCCATTGTACCCGTTGAAATCTCATCATACAAATGCTGAGGCCGCGGAATACCAAGCTTGAAATCAAATTCATTGCGTTCGGGATGATACTGTACATCAAGAGATGGCTTCTCATCATATTCCAGATCATGCGTCTCCGCGCTCGCATAAAACTTATGAAGCGTTGAGGATTGCGACGTTTGCGTTAAACGCTGCAGCAGCGCGGTGCTCTCAATATATTCATCAAAAGGTACACGATCCACCTTCTCAATCATGTAGGTCGGTCCCATTTGGAGCAAGCTGATTTTAGCCAGGCAGATGCTTTGATCAGCAGATCCCTCTACTGCCTGCTCTAAGCTGCGTTCATGCCAATCCTTCAATATACGATTCGCTACAGGCTCGTCCAGCACCTCAATGATGTGCTTCGCATTCGTATCCAGTGGAATAGCCGAGTCGCCAATGGTTAACTTCGCAGCATGATTAGGTACAGTAAGCTGTGCTTTGACGCCAGCAGTCTGCGGCGCTTTCAAATGAAAACTAACCGAGTACTCCGTTTCCTGCGCATCGCCCGGCTCAACAAACATAACGGTATTCCCATCATGGCCAACAGAGGTGAAGCCCATTGCTTCATAATCATATTGGAAAGCAATTCGCGGCGTTTGCAGTGTCTTCTCAACCACCAGCTTGACCTCAACAACCTCGCCGACATTCACATACTTAGGCATACGCTGCGTAATCCGTACATTCGCATCTTCATAAATCGTAGCTACATTTTCAAGCAATCTAACGAATTCAAATGAGGACGGTGCAGGCGCTTCTTCATTAATGAATAAACGATAGGATTCAAGCACACGGTTATATTCGCTCACTTCGTCGTTGCGAATTGCAGAATTGCCTACCGAGTGAACCGGCTCCTTGCCTTTCTCATCATAAGCGACGCACAAGTATACATTTTTCTTATATTCATTGTTTGTAAAGCCCTCGATCATCGACAGCTTTAACGTTACAGGTGAAGGAATAACGAGTTCTCGTCCGATATAATCGATTGCTACGCCCATTTCGACCGAAATTGTTTTGTCATCTACCGCTACAACCTGCATGCCGGACAACACGCCGCTGCCATAGAGCAAACGGTTCAACAGCCTTCTTTTATCATTAAAATATTTTTGCTCCGACTCGAAATCGCGTACCGTCAACAGCTTTCCGTAAAAATAACGATTTCTCTCAAATGGATACAGCCTCGATTTTTTCACTTGTACCGCTCCTTCGCGTAATTATACTATTCCAGCTCTGAATCCATTTCTAAACGGGTATGGATATCCATGCGCTTCTCCATGCCAACGTCAACGATCAGCGTATCATTTGGCATCGAACGATCAGGGTTCAGCTTGAGCAGTGAAGGCTCAGTCAGCACCGTATTTATGCCTAAGTACGTATGTAAATCCAAATACATCCAAGGCTGCAGCAGCACCAGCTTCGCTTCCGTATAGGCTGGCTTTTGCTCATCCAGCAGCTGTTCGATAACGACTCGCTGCTTCTCAGTTGGCGCCTGTTCCGGACGCAGCAGCACGGTAAACGTATACGGATCACCGCTATAAAGCTGATCTGTCAGATGCCGCAGCTCTCCGTTGTCGCGCATCGCCTTTGTTTGAAAATATTCCACGATGAGCGGTGCAATACCCGTATAAATCTCGATCGTTTTCATTAAGCCTTGACGCGTGCCACGGTAACGATAAAGCTCCGGTGCGGCCTGAATGAACGCCTGCACCTGCTCATCCGTCCAATAATCATCCGTTTCTAGGCCAACCCAAGTCGCCAGCCAGCGTAAATGCTCGCCTGTTGCCCGTTCAGGATCGATGTATTCCGATAAATCCTCAATTTCTTCCTCAATCTCGGAAAACAACGTGCCGAATAATGATAAATAACGCTCAAGAAAATCACGGCTTGCCGGGTCCTCTTGATAGACAGCAGGCAAATAATTTAAATAAGTGTCTCTCGGAAAATAAATTCGCATGGACTCCAATAGTGGCGTATACCGCTCCGAAGCGATCCATTCGATTTTTAGCCACAAGTAACGTCCTTTTGCTCCAAAAAACAATGCGTCACTCGGATTAATAACCGGCGCTGACCAAAATTCAGCTAGTGCATTCAGCTTTTCGCGGTAGGGAATCGTCGCATCAGCTAGCCAATCGTCTACTTTTCGATAGCTTCCGGCGATAATGCAGCTATCGTCATTTTGACTGAAATAGGAGATATGAATCTGTGTGCCATCTGGAATAAAGGAGTTAAGCGCCATCTTGTGCCAGACGGTTTCGGCTTCTGCGCTATCGAACGCCCGTGAAAGCCAGACCCCTTCAGGAACACCCGTTTCCTCCATCAACAGCGTCTGTGGCTGTAAGTTCAAGATCGAAATCGTTCCGTCTTCGCTGTTCAAAATGTACATGCGATCCTTCTCATCAATCAACAGCTGATCCGCTTTGCCACGGAAACCTGTAATGCGTCCAACTGTCTCGCCAGCAGCATTCAACTGGACGATAAAGCGGTCATCCTCGCTCACTTGATCCATTTGCCTCGTGTCGCCAATATAAATCATGCCGCTGCTGTCAGCACATAGTCCTGCATAAGGAAGAGCAGGGAGTTCACGTTTCGCACTCAATGTTCCGGTAGGCCCGAATGAAAATAGCTTTGCGTATAACGTATCAAATATATAAAGCTCACCCGATGCCGCGACGGTCATAAAGTAAGTTCGGTTCAAATGCCTCAGCTTCGCTCGTACATGCTGTGTAAAGCTTGGATCACTCCATACACTGACGATCGCGCCGCCTAACGTAAACTGGATGATACCCAGCTTAGCGCCTTCTGCTAATGCCGGCTCATCGCCTCCCGTGTCCAGTTCAAGCGGTGTCAGCACGTACACATACCGGTTATCCGCTGCTATCGCAAGCGGATGCAGCAGAACTCCATCTGCTTCATTGCCTCCGCGCGACCAAAGCGTTTGTCCATTGCCGGTATGGTAAGCAGCGACTGTCCTCTCACCTGTGCGATCGGCGGCAATTAAAAGCTCGCCGGAGGCAGCAAGTCTAGCATGGGAGCTGAACAGACCATGCCCTTGTGTAAACAAGCGCTTATGATCAGCATTACGGCGGTCGTAAATCCACAGATCCGCGCGCTCATCCAGCAAAAACATATGCTCATGCTGGGAAACAGCCAGCTCTTGAATGGCAGCTGTACCTGCGAGGTCACTCAGCTGAATCGTTCCCGCTATTCCGTATTTGTTATCGCGGCGAACGCCGAAGCCTGCTAAATGAAAATCAAGATTATACCCGTTGCCGCGCAGCCAATCCAGCTCGCGGTTAATCGAGAAAAACTGGTCTTTTCCGTTCATGCTATACCTCCTTTGCAGCCGATTGCCACGATGCTATAGATGGGTGCGACTAATAAGTTCAATTTCATGCTGACCCGAGAAAACAAGTCCCTGCGGCGGAAGAATGATGTCTCCTCCTGCACTTTTCCTAACATGCGCACCTTCCGCATCAATCCACAAATCCTGCACGTATACTACGCCGCTCGCCTTGCTTAGCGCATTATAAATGTCTCCCTTATAGACAGAACGGCCAAATTTCCAGCCCTTGGTTCCATGCTCACCATCAAGCGGTCTTAGCAGCTTTTTCAATTGCTCTACTAAACGTTGTCCTTCATCTACGAATTGTGGCTCGACAACAACAACGGCATTGACGGTTACTTTAATATAAATGGGGGGAATGACATGTACTTCTGTCGTTATTAATCTTCTTGTATCCAAATGACGTTTTACAGTTTGCAGAAAACCGGCGCTTGGCGTTGGTGTATCGCTTAAACCGTATGGTACGACTACAACAGAAACTTGACCATTTGCCTTCTCTCTCGGATAATCATCAAGTCCCGGCTTATAGAGAGGAATTGCATGTACTCTAGCTACGGCAGCGCCTGGTGTTGCTAAAGCCAAAGTTTCGTAATCCTCATTGGTGACGGCACGGAATGTATGCTTCAGTTCTGACTGCGCCCGCTGCAGCGTTACCTGCAGCGTTTCCGCTTCCGAGCCTCCAGCTGCAAAACTTGGATTATTCACTTCGATTTGCAATGCTTTATGTGCTTCGTTCACCCACTCAGATATGAGATAAGGCTTAACGTTGCCACGATCACCACCGCCTAATTCACAACCGGTAAGAACAATATTGGTGTCCATACTGACTGGCGGAATAGCTCCTTTTTCGCCATTGCCGAAGTAAATGAGTCTTTTGACGGGATCATAAATATAATGACGATCACCTGGCTTAGAGCGGTCAAACTCATCTACACGCTTCCAATCCTGCCATTTGAAATGGCCATCCGGTTCTTGTTCACCTACCTGCAGCTTTAGTGCCTCGCGTTTCTTGCAGGATAGATTGTACAGCTCAAAGCTTTGGCTGGGCAGCCCATTGCTTCGTCCAATGAATCGGTAAAGATCAAACCTAGGTTCACTAGCAATGATACGAACCGTTTGTCCAGGCGGCGGAACAGCTCCGGTAGAGCCATCGCTAAACTGTACCGTTACATGATCCATCGAAGCATGTCTTAAAACGCTATAAAACGCAGGCGGGCGATCAGAGTGAGGCAGCTCCTCAAAGGAAGCAATCTCCTGCCAGTAACGCCATGCGCCATCAGCATCTTGCACTTGAACACGTATTTGTCCAAAAACAGCTAAGTAGGTAGCAATATGTATTTCTTCATGGGGCTCCCCTGATACCGTAAAATCAATCACTTCGCTTAATGTATCCTTCTGCTCAGCTTTGACCGTATGCAGCATTAGCTGACGAATGCGAGGCGGCATTTCATAACCAGACTCCTCAACTGTTGCACATATCCAATATCGCGGCTGCTCGCTTGCAGGATGCACAGTTACCGTACGCATCGGTGCCCTTAGGCAAAATGATATTTTACCGCTAAGCGTCAAATGGAGCGTCTCATCCTCTAGCACTTCAACGGGCATCCACCCCGCTGTCCCTGCTGCTTCATCCCAGCAATAAGCTTTCCACGAGAGCCTTGCAGATGGAGAAATGGCTTCGCGATTGATTACCAGATGCTGCACCTCGTCATTGCCAACGCCTTTATCCGCTTCCAAAAGATTGATGTTTATCGTGACCTGTTCCTGTGGGCTCAGCTCACGATCGAAGGAAAGATAAAGCTTCGAGGCTGTCCTTGCATCCTTCCCGAACGCATAAAAGGCAACATTGGCATGATCATTTGTAGCTGTGACGTCATTGGCT
>NZ_JBFTSN010000329.1:0-7178 GCF_056400045.1 Paenibacillus sp. 01L418 | reverse complement strand
TAGCAACCTTGAGCGAGTCTTCCGCATTCATGACCACTTTGTCCAAAATAATATCTTTCGTTAAATAGTTGGTTACGAGGTAAATAACAGCTAGCGGTATGACAAAACAAATCAATGCTGACCAAACTAATTTCATCCGTAATGAATCTTGTCGAATTAACACAAGTGCAGGCCTCATATCTGAATAGAATAGGGACAGAAATTGATGCTCTTTCTGTCCCAAAACATTGTAAGCCCTTTAATACGAAAGATCAATTTCAATAAAACTCGTCATTAATTTCCGTTATTCTTAACAACCTCTGCGATATTTTTATCAATGTTCGCAATTGTTGTATCCACGTCTTGTTTGCCTAAGATATACAATTCCGCTTCTGGAATAACTGTATTTTTCGCTTCATCTGCATATTTGGCAGGTACTGGCGCATTTCCTGGAACCGTAGTGCTCATCGTATATTTCAATGACTCTACATCGATTTTTGAAGGATCTTTTGCAGCCGCCACAATGGTATCGATAAGCTTGCTGGAATCAGACTTCGCCCAGCCGGAGAATACACGGCCGCTGACAGCAAGACCTTCAGAGGTATACCATCTTACAAAGGTATAAGCTGCTTCTTTGTTTTTCGATTTCGCTGCTACTCCCATATAAGTCGGTTGTACTGGAGAATAGTGTTTGCTTTCGCCATCCAATTTCGGAAGCGGTGCGAATGCAGTTACGAAATTAGCTGGAATGGCATCCGTACCTCCGGATTCAGCTACCATCCAGTCACCCATCGGCAGCATTGCAGCTAGACCGTTGAAATATTGGTTGCGGTAAGCAAGCTTTTGCGAAATAATATCCTCGTACATATTAGCGCTCTTGTCTTCGTACATCATTTTTTTCATCATTTCCAAGTTTGCTTTAAGCACAGGATCCGTCGCATTGGAAGTGCCATCCGCTTTCAGGAATGTATTTTCCGAAGGCTTGCTCATCATTTGCAATTGGAAGTAATCCGGCCAGTTATGCAAATAAGCTCCATAACGTTTCGTTGTTCCTTCGCCCTTCGTTAGTTTTTGCGCATATTCCATAAACTCTTTCCAAGTCCAGTCCGTTGGAACGGGCAATCCAGCCTCGTCGAGCATTTCTTTATTTAAAAGCACGAACCAACGCTGCATGGAGGATGGCAGAGCGTAAATTTTATCGTTTACCTTCGTGTCTACCAGGTACTCGTCTTCGTATTTATAGCCATCCTTTTCGATATAGCTATCCAAAGGCTCCAGCAATCCAATATCGGCGCGCTGTGAATAGTTCGTGTAAGGCAATTCGATAATATCAAGCTGATCATTGGATGCAGCCATTAGATCCAGCTTTTGCATGGAAGCAATGGAATCACCTTTTTCATTTAAGAGGTCAAGTTCTACCTTAATATTCGGATGTTTTTCTTCAAAAGCCGAAATAACTTCCGTCCACTTCGCCTTGCCGTCCGTTTGCCACGTGCTTAGCTTCAGTGTTACTTGCTCTGCTGCTGGCTCTTTTGGAGCATTAGTCGCGTTTGTCGCGCCGCCAGCATTTGAATTTCCACCATTATTGCCTCCGGAACAAGCCGATGCGAATACTGCTAACCCCAATAACATCATCGATAATCTCTTTTTCATCGTAACCCTCCTAATATTTATAACACGACTAGTTATGAAAACGTCTACAAACAAATCCTACCACGTTCATTTCTGATTCGAAGTTCCCATATTTTACTGAAGAGAAACTATTTTGACTTTGTTACCCTTTTACACCGCCAAGAGAAATGCCTTCGATAACCTGTTTTTGACCAATCGCAAAAATAATAAGCAAAGGAACGATCGCTGATACAGCGCCAGCCATCATAAGGGAATAAATATCACCATATTGGTCTCCAAAAAGCCTAATGCCCAGCTGAATCGTAAATAAATCCTTAGACTTCAAAAAGATAAGCGGATACTGGTAATCATTCCATGTCCATATAAATCGCAGAATCGCGTAGGTCGCTAGACCCGGACGAATGAGCGGCAGCGCAATTTGAAAAAAGGAACGGAAATGGCCTGCACCATCCATGCGCGCTGATTCCATATATTCATTATTTACGCCCATAAAAAATTGTCTGAGCATAAACGCTCCAATAATACTAAAGCTGTTAATAAGAATAAGACCAATATGCGTATCGATGAGGTTCAACCAGTTAAACAATAAAAATTGCGGTACCAACGAAGCTTGTGGAGGCACCATATATAAGGCAAGAACAAGAAGGAACATCGTATCTCTGCCTCGGAAACGCAGTTTTGAGAAGCCGAACGCTGCCAGTGCACATACGAATACATTGATCACGGTTGTCGTTAAAGTAATGTATATGGAGTTCGTGTAATACCGGAGAAACCCTCCTGTCCACACTTGTTTGTAATTTTCGATCAGATGCCACTTCGTTGGAATCCATTCAATTGGAAAGTTGAATACATCAGCTTCCGGTTTGAATGAGGTGGTCAGCATCCACAAGAATGGGAGCAGCGACATCATGCCGAAGGCTGCCATAATAATTGTCCATACAATTTTGGACACATTCACATTTTTCATTGCCAATTCCTCCTTCCTGAATTAATAGTTCACCCATTTTTTTTGTGCGAGCATTTGCAAGCCCGTAATAGCTAGGCAAATGACAAAAAGTACGAGAGCCATACTCGATGCGTAGCCTGTTTTCAATTGATTAAATGCCGTGTCATATAATTCATATACGATAACGGTCGTTGAGTTAGCGGGACCGCCCTGTGTTAACACTTGAATCAAATCGAAAATTTTGAAAGTGCCAATAATACCAGTTACGAGCAGGAAGAACGTAGTTGGCGATATGCAAGGCACCGTAATTTTACGGAATTTAGTCCATGTATTCGCGCCGTCAATGTCAGCTGCTTCATAAAGATCTTTCGGTATGCCCTGCAAGCCAGCTATGAAAATAATAATGTTATAACCGAGCAGAATCCAAATTTGAATCATCATCAACGATGGCATCGCATAGTCGATATCGGCCAGCCACTTCGGTGGATTCTCGAATCCGATCGATATTAAGAAATTGTTTACCGGTCCATACGAAGGATGGAAGAGCACCTGCCATACCATAGCTACAGCCACAACACTTGAAATGTACGGTAAAAAGTAAACGACTTTAAACATATCCTTCAAGTACACATGCTTATCAATAATGATCGACAGCACCAATGCCAGTACGATCGTAATGGGCACCGTAATAATGAAGATGAGATTGTTTACTAAACTTTTCATAAAAACAGAGTCATTAAACAGCCGTTCAAAATTATCAAAACCTACAAATTTTATTGCATCAATTCCCGCAACAAAATTCCAACTCGTAAAGCTAAGCAGCAGTGACCCTAATACAGGAATCAATGTAAGTACAACGAGTCCGATCATTAAAGGAGCAACGAATAAATAGCCTGCAATTTGCTCCCTTGCTCCCATACTGAGCTGGACTAACGTTTTTTTCTGTCTCATGAAGCTCCTCCTTCAAACTTTGTTTATATGCTTCATTTTAGAAAAAAAACGGGAGGCTCATAAGAATTAGATCTTTGTATTTTGGAACATATTTTACTTTTTATCTGTTCACACGTTTTTTGAGCAGAATTACTTTTGTTTATTCTTAATCGTTGTTTCATTTTATTTAGGTTGAAAATATGCAAAAAAAAGAGGGAGCAAACTGAGTGAATACTCAGCTTGCTCCCTCTTTTCACTTCATTATTCGGCTGCCGCAGCAACCTTTAGATTCTCTTTATGACGCGCTGTTGTACGTTCGCGATCACGCTCAAGAATTGGTTTTAAATATTTACCCGTATACGATTGCTCAACTTTAATAACCTGTTCCGGCGTGCCTGTTGCCACAATCATACCGCCGCCATTGCCGCCTTCTGGACCTAGATCTATCAAATAATCCGCCGTCTTAATGACGTCCAAGTTATGCTCAATTACGAGCACGGATTCACCTGAATCAACCAAGCGGTGAAGCACGGTCAACAATCTGTCGATGTCATGCACGTGCAAGCCCGTTGTTGGTTCATCCAAAATGTAAAGCGTCTTGCCCGTGGAACGACGATAAAGCTCAGCAGCCAGCTTAACGCGCTGCGCTTCACCACCTGATAATGTGGTAGCTGGTTGACCCAGCTTCATATAACCAAGACCTACATCAAGCAGCGTCTGGACTTTCCGATGAATACGAGGAATGTTCTCAAAGAATGAGCAGCCATCCTCAATGGTCATTTCCAGCACTTCCGCAATATTTTTACCTTTGTATTTCACTTCCAGCGTCTCCCGATTATATCGTTTACCTTTGCAAATCTCACAAGGCACATAGACATCAGGAAGGAAGTGCATCTCAATCTTAATGATTCCATCTCCGCGACAGGCTTCGCAGCGTCCGCCCTTCACATTGAAGCTGAATCTTCCCTTCTTGTAGCCGCGTACTTTCGATTCCGTCGTACTCGCATACAAATCACGGATATCATCAAATACTCCGGTATACGTAGCTGGATTAGATCTTGGCGTTCGGCCGATTGGCGATTGGTCAATATCGATGACCTTCTCCAAATGCTCGATGCCTCGCATTTCCTTGTACTGTCCAGGACGCGTCTTCGCTTTGTTCAAATCACGCGCTAACGTTTTGTACAAAATTTCATTAACGAAGGTCGACTTCCCAGAACCCGAAACACCGGTTACCGCTGAGAATACACCAAGTGGAATCTTCACATTTACATTTCTTAAATTGTTCTCCTTCGCGCCACGAACCTCTAACCATTTGTCGCTCGTCTTGCGGCGCTCGGAAGGCACTTCAATAAACTTGCGTCCACTCAAATATTGGCCCGTCAATGAGTTTTCATTCGCCATCACTTCCTCAGGCGTTCCTTCTGCAATGACCATGCCTCCGTGTATACCCGCTCCAGGCCCGATGTCGATAATATAATCGGCTGCCAGCATCGTATCCTCGTCATGCTCAACGACGATGAGCGTATTTCCAAGGTTGCGCATATGCTCAAGCGTCTCAATCAAGCGATCATTATCTCTTTGGTGCAGCCCAATGCTTGGCTCGTCCAATATATAAAGGACGCCCATAAGGCTTGATCCAATTTGCGTTGCCAATCGAATACGCTGTGCTTCTCCGCCCGACAGTGTACCCGCTGCGCGGCTTAATGACAAATACTCTAATCCTACATTTACAAGGAAACCTAGTCGGCTGTTGATCTCTTTCAAGATCAAGTTTGCGATTGCTATTTCCTTCTGAGACAGTTTTAACGAATCAAAATACCGCTGTGCATCTCCAATAGATAAGGAGGTGACTTGGGAAATGTGCTGCGCGTTGATCGTAACCGCTAATGTTTCCTTGCGAAGACGTTGTCCCTTACAGCCTGCACATGGCTTAGCACTCATATAGTTCTCAATATGCTCGCGCATCATATCCGATGCGGTGTCTCTATAACGCCGCTCAAGGTTATGAACGATGCCTTCGAATGGAACATAGGCCTCTTTGCGATGACCAAAATCGTTCTCATATAGGAAACGAACACGCTCTCCGCCTGTTCCATATAATATCTTCTTCATCTGCTCCGGCTCAAGCTCGGATACCGGAACATCCTGYGGTATGCCATAATGCACGCAAACCGCACTTAGAAACTGCGGATAATAATTTGACGTACTGCCCGCCCAAGCAAGGAAAGCAGCATCCGCAATCGACTTGCTCATATCAGGTACGAGCAAATCTGGATCAACGATCATTTTCATGCCTAAACCATCACAATCCGGGCATGCCCCGTAAGGACTATTGAACGAGAACATGCGCGGCTCCAGCTCTTCGATACTAAAACCGCATTCTGGACAAGCCAGATTTGAGCTGAATAGAAGCTCCTCCTGATCGATGATATCAACGAGCACCCGGCCCTCAGATATTTTCAGCGCAGTTTCGATTGAATCGGCAAGCCTCGTTTGAATATCTGATTTCACGACGATACGATCGACAACCACTTCGATGCTGTGCTTTTTATTTTTTTCTAGCTCAATCTTCTCGCTGAGCTCTCGCAATTCGCCATTCACGCGTACACGTACAAAACCTTGCTTCTGAATGTCTGCGAGCAGCTTGGTATGCTCCCCTTTGCGGCCTGAAATAAGCGGAGCCAAAATTTGCAGCTTCGTCTTCTCTGGGTATTCCATAATCCGATCGACCATTTGCTCAACGGTCTGCGACGTTATTTCGATCCCATGCTCTGGACAATGCGGCTTGCCGATACGGGCAAATAAGAGCCGCAAATAATCATAAATTTCAGTAACCGTTCCGACCGTAGAACGCGGATTGCGGCTTGTCGTCTTCTGATCAATAGATATAGCTGGTGATAGCCCATCAATAGAATCAACATCCGGCTTTTCCATTTGCCCAAGAAATTGGCGTGCATAAGCGGATAATGATTCAACGTAACGACGCTGTCCCTCTGCATAGATGGTATCGAATGCAAGGGAAGATTTACCGGAGCCGCTTAACCCCGTCAGTACCACAAATTTGTCGCGCGGTATCGTGACGTCAATGTTTTTTAAATTATGGGCGCGAGCGCCCTTCACAACTATTTTATCGCTAGCCAATCGTTTCTCCTCCTACTTCTTAGCCCATCTCGGCACGCAGTTCAAGCAGCGCATCCCGCAGTTCTGCTGCACGTTCGAACTGCAAGTTTTTTGCTGCGTCTTTCATTTCCGCTTCCAGCCTTTGAACAAGCGCCAGACGGTCTTTCTTGGTCATTTTGTCCACGCCGGCACCGGTTAAGTAGTCGGCTTTCTGCTCGGCTACCTTCGTCGCTTCTATTACATCGTGAACCTTTTTCTTGATCGTTTGCGGCGTAACGCCGTGTTTCTCGTTGTATGCCAGCTGAATGGTACGACGGCGCTCTGTTTCTTTGATCGCGCGATCCATAGAATCGGTAATCTTATCGCCGTACATGATAACGCGCCCTTCACTGTTTCTCGCCGCACGTCCAATCGTTTGAATGAGCGCGCGATCCGAGCGAAGAAACCCTTCTTTGTCCGCATCGAGAATCGTAACGAGCGATACCTCAGGCAAATCGAGGCCCTCTCGAAGCAGGTTGATTCCAATGAGCACGTGGAAAACGCCGAGCCTTAGGTCACGCAGTATGGC